>JAIESJ010000039.1 GCA_019746155.1 Burkholderiales bacterium | reverse complement strand
CGCCTCAACGGCCGGCTTACCTGGAACGAGGACCGCACCGTGCGCATCTATACGCCGTTCTCGGGCCGCGTCGAACGCATTCTGGTCCAGCCCGGCGACAAGGTCGGCAAAGGTCAGCCGCTGGTGGTGATCGCCTCGCCGGATTTCGGTCAGGCGCAGGCCGAGGCCAGGCGCGCCGAAAGCGATTACGGGCTGGCGGAAAAGAATCTGGCACGGCTGCGCGAGCTGGAGAGCCATGGCGTTGCGGCGCGCAAGGAACTGCAGGCGGCGGAAGCTGATTTCGGGCGCGCGCGATCCGAATTCGAGCGTGCCCGTAAAAAACTCGCGCTTTACGGCAAGACCGGCGACAGCGTCGACCAGACTTATACGCTGGCGAGCCCGATCTCCGGCGTGGTGGTCGAGAAGAACATCAATCCCGGCCAGGAACTGCGGCCGGACCAGATGATCGCCAATGCGCCGCCGCTGTTCGTGATCACCGATCCGGCGACCTTGTGGGCGCAGCTCGACGCCGCGGAAAAAGACCTGCCGCTGCTCAGGCCGGGCAAGACCATCACCGTGCATGCGCCGGCCTATCGCGACGAGGACTTCCCCGCCAGGGTCACCGCTGTTTCGGATTTTCTCGATCCCGCCACGCGAACGATCAAGGTACGCGCAACGCTCGACAACTCGCACCGCAAGCTGAAAGGCGAGATGTACGTGACCGCCGATGTCGATGCGGACGGCCATACCGAGTTGCTGGTGCCGGCGAAAGCCGTGTTTTTTCAAGGTGAGAAACACCTCGTTTTCATCGACGAGGGCAACGGCCGGTACACGCGGCGCGCGGTGCGCATCGGCGACGTGCGCCAGAACCTGATCGAGATTCTTGACGGCCTGCGCGAAGGCGAGAAGGTGGTGACCGAGGGTTCGCTCATGCTGCAGCAGGTGCTGCAGCCGCGCCGCGTCCAGAAGTAGTCACCGCCGCTGTCATGATCAAGCGCATCGTCTCGTTTGCCCTGCACCAGCCGCTGTTCGTGGCGCTCGGCACCATTCTCTTCATTGGCGGTGGCATTGCGGCCTTCAGGCATTTGCCGGTCGAGGCGCTGCCCGACGTCACCGATACCCAGGTGCAAGTGATCACCTTATACCCCGGGCGCGCCGCCGAGGAGGTGGAAAAGCAGGTGACCTACCCGATCGAAGTCGTGCTGGCAGGAATGCCGAACATGATCCGCATGTTCTCGCACACGCAGTTCGGGCTGTCGTTCATCATTCTCACTTTCGACGACAAGGCCAACCCCTACTTCGCGCGCCAGCAGGTGCTCGAGCGGCTGCGCGACGCGAATCTGCCACCCGGGGCACAGCCACAGCTCGCGCCGCTTTCGACCGCGGTGGGGGAAATCTACCGCTATCGCGTCACAGGCGCGGATTACGACGCGCGTGATCTGCGCTCCATCCAGGACTGGGTCGTGCGCCGCCAGTTGCGGCTGATCCCGGGAGTGGCCGATATCGTCAGCTTCGGCGGCTTCATCAAGCAGTACGAAGTCAACCCGGATCTTGCCAAGCTCAAGTACTACAGGATCAGCCTGCAACAGCTATTTTCCGCGCTCGAGCGCGGCAGTTCCAACGCCGGCGGCGGCTATGTCGAACAGGGGCACCAGCAGTTCCTGATCCGCGGCATCGGGCTGCTGCGCTCGGCGGACGAAATTCTCGACATCGTGGTCACCGAAAGAAACGGCGTGCCGGTGCTGGTGCGCCATATCGCGACGCTCTCCGTGGGCTCGGTGCCGCGCCAGGGCGTGATCGGACAGGACGACGATCCCGACATCGTCACCGGCGTGGTGCTCATGCGCAGGGGCGAAAACCCGGCGGAAGTGTTGGAGGCAGTCAAGCAGCGCGTCGAGCAACTCAACAGGAGCGGTCTGCCCAAGGGCGTGCAGATCGTGCCGTTCTACGATCGCACCTGGCTGCTCGACAAGACCCTCAAGACCGTATTCACCAACCTGGTCGAAGGCGCGATGCTGGTAACGCTGGTGTTGCTCGTTTTTCTCGGCAACTTTCGTGCGGCCGCAATCGTCGCGCTCATCATCCCGCTGTCCCTGCTGGGGACCTTCCTCGGGCTCACCTGGCTCGGCATCCCCGCCAACCTGCTCTCGCTCGGCGCGATGGACTTCGGCATTATCGTCGACGGCGCCGTGATCGTGGTCGAGAACGTATTCCGCAGGCTGTCGGAACGCCGCGCGGAGTTGACTGCGCGCGAGCGTCTCAACGAAATACTCGAGGCCGCCGTGGAAGTCGGGCGGCCGACGCTGTTTTCCATGCTGATCATCATCGCCGCGCATATTCCGATATTTACCCTGCAGCGCCACGAGGGACGCATCTTCGCGCCCATGGCGTATTCGGTAACCTCGGCTCTGGTGTGCTCGCTGATTTTTTCGCTGACGCTGGTGCCGCTGCTGTGCCACTTCATGCTGCGCAAGAACCTGCCCGAGAAGGAAAACATGCTCGTGCACTGGTGCAAGCAGATCTACCAGCCGGCGCTCGAATGGGCGCTCAGGCACCGCAGGCTGGTGGTGGGCGCCGCCGTGGCCGTGCTGGCGGCGAGCATCGCCGTCGTGCCCAGGCTCGGCACCGAGTTCCTGCCAGAGCTCAACGAGGGGTCGATCTGGATCAACGTGCCGCTGCATCCCAGCGTCTCCGTGAGCGAAGCGCGCAGCGAAATGGCGAAAATCCGCCAGGCCATCGCGCACATCCCCGAGATCAACACCATTGTCTACAAGGCCGGACGGCCCGAGGATGGCACCGATCCCAAGCTGATCAGCATGGCCGAGGTCCTGGTCGACCTGAAACCGGAGTCGGAATGGAAGCGCAAGGTCACCAAGCGCGACATCATCCACGAAATGGAGGCGGCGCTCGATAAACTGCCCGGCGTGCAGGCGAGCTTCTCGCAGCCGATACGCGACAACATTCTCGAGTCCATCTCGCAAATCGACGGTCAGATCGTGGTCAAGATCTTCGGCCAGGATCTCGATGTCCTGCGCGACAACGCCCGCAAAGTGCTGGCGGCAATTGCGGATGTTCCCGGCGTGGCGCGGGCCATGATCGACCGCCAGGGAGAACTGCCGCAGGAGCTGATCGAGATCGACCGCGCCCAGGCCGCGCGTTACGGACTCAACATCGTCGACATCCAGGATGTCATCGAGACGGCACTGGGCGGGCGCGAGGCCACCGTGATCTGGGAAGGCGAGCGCAAGTTCAGCGTCGTGGTGCGGGTGCCGCCGAACGAGCGCTCGCTCACGAAGCTGCGCGACATCCTGCTCACCACGCCTTCCGGCGTGTTCATTCCGCTGGCGCAGGTGGCGAACTTCAAGACCATCGGCGGCAGCATGAACATCAGCCGCGAGAACGGCGGCCGCGTCATCGCCATCGGCGTATTCATCGAGAACCGCGACATGGGCTCGGTGGTGGCGGACATGAAGACGCGCATCGCAAAAACCGTCAAGCTGCCCGAGGGCTACATCATGAGCTGGTCGGGCGAATTCGAGAACCAGGAGCGCGCCATGGCGCGCCTGTCGGTCATCGTGCCGATCTCGATCCTGCTGATTTTCATTCTGCTGTTCGATGCCTTCAAGTCGTTCAAGAGCGCGGCCCTCATTCTGCTCAACATCCCGTTCGCGCTGATCGGCGGCATTTTCGCGCTGCTCGCGACCGGCATTCCGCTGTCGGTGTCGGCGGCGATCGGTTTCATCGCATTGTTCGGCCAGGCGGTATTGAACGGCGTGGTGATGGTGTCCTATTTCAACCAGCTCAAGAACGCCGGCGCCTCGCCCGAAGAGGCGGTGATCCGCGGCTCGCTGGTGCGACTGCGGACCGTGCTCATGACGGGACTTTTGGCGATGTTCGGGCTGCTGCCGATGGCGCTGTCGCACGACATCGGCTCGGAAACACAGAAGCCGCTGGCCGTCGTCGTCATCGGCGGGCTGATCTCGGCGACCATTCTGACCCTGATCGTGTTGCCGACGCTGTATGTGATTTTCGAGCGCCGCTACCATCACGGTCACCACGGACAACCCGCCCGCGGTCCCGCGGGACATTCGTAGCATACAGACCATCTTGCCGTCAGTGCCGCGGCGTACCGCGTGCCAGGCGATCGCAATCCGCAGCCCCGATGAACCGCGGGCGCTCTAACGGCTTGCCATCGGAAAACACCGCCTCGGCAATCCGTACGTCACTGATGCGGCATTCACGCAGCAGGCCCGCAATGCTCTCGACAATGCGCTCGAGCTCGTCGAACGGGTGCAGCGGCCAACGAAAGCCTTCAAGCTGAGTGTCGTCGAACACCGAGCTCATGCTGATGCGAATCTCGGCCATGCCCGCCTCGCCCTGGTGCGCCGAGAGGATGACCGTCGGGTCGGTTGGCTGCAGTCTCGAGGAAAGACGGCGCAACGCGGCGCGCAATTCCGGCACCGATCAGGAAACGCGGGTGGACTTGCTCACGCCCTGGCGCAACTTCAATCGCTTCCGCCTCGATTTCGCGCGGTACGCCCGATGCAGTGAAATTATGGGTCCAGCGATAGACCTGGCTGGGCGTGATGCGCCCCAGTGTTTGCAGCGGGGCGAGGGCATTGCTCAGCCCGAAATTGCGGGTGGCGCCGACGGCGCCATGCGTTTCGAGCAGCGCGGTGATTTCCCCTATGTCGGGCACGATGTCAGCCAGGGTGGCCTTGCTTTTTGCGCCCGCAACCAGCACCAGAGGAATTACGAACAAACGCGCGACCACCGACTCGTCGCCGGCCATTACTGCCGGTTTGCCCGTTCCAGCACCGCGGGTCGGGCAACTGCAGCCGCTCACGATGGCGCGGTACTTCAGTCAACCCGCGCTCCGGATTCCTTGACTACCTTTGCCCACTTGGCAAAATCAGCCTTGATCACTTTGCCGAATGCTTCCGGCGTCCCACCCGCGGCGTCAGCGCCGCGCGAATTCAAGGTCTTGACCAGTTCAGGTGCCTGTAATGCCCTGTTCAATTCGGCATTGATACGGACAACGACCGCTTTCGGCGTGCCCGCCGGCGCAAGGACGCCGAACCAGTTCACGACCTCGTATCCGGGCACTGTTTCTGCAATCGCCGGCAGCTCCGGGAACGCCGCCGAGCGCTTGGGACTGGTCACCGCCAGCCCCCGCAACCGGCCCGATCTGACCTGCGGTGTCAGCGGCACGGCGCTGGCGATGGTGAGCGTGACTTGTCCGGCAATCAGGTCGGTGATCAGCGGTCCCGTTCCCTTGTATGGAATATGCACCATGCTCACGTCGGCCATGGTCTTGAACAGTTCCATCGCAAGATGACTGGAAGAGCCGCTGCCCGCCGATGCGTAGTTGATTTTTCCGGGATGGTTCTTGGCGTAGACAATCAATTCCTTGACCGAACCGGCAGGCAGCGAGGGATGGGCGGCCATCATCAGTGGCACGGCGACGAACTGGATGACCGGCGTAAAGTCCCTGATCGCGTCGTAGTTCGCCTTGC
Source organism: Burkholderiales bacterium (assembly GCA_019746155.1). GTDB lineage: Bacteria > Pseudomonadota > Gammaproteobacteria > Burkholderiales > SG8-41 > CAKKQX01. Next base: position 4,018 of record JAIESJ010000039.1, on the reverse strand, counting down.
GATAGAGATGAGGATTGATGACATGCGGAATCGAGGTGAACAGCAGCGTATAGCCGTCGGGCAGGCTTTTGGCGGCGATTTCGGTCGCGATTAGGCCGCCCGCGCCGCCGCGGTTGTCGACCACCGCCTGCTGGCCCAAGCCGTCGGTCAACTGCTGCGCCGCAATGCGCCCCAGAAAATCCGCCGCGCCGCCCGGCGGAAATCCGACCACCAGACGGATGGGGCGATCAGGATATTTCTGGGCGCCGATCGGAGTCGCATCCGCAAGCAACACCATACCCATCAACGCAACAAGCAGGCTGCTGAGCATTTTCATATCTTGCCTCGCTGTTTTCGGCGTATATCTGCGTTTTCTTGGCATACGGCAGCGTCGACACCATGGTTGGTGCCGGCGCCGGGCCGGTTCTCGACGATCACCTGCTGGCCCCAAGTTTCGGCGAGCTTCTGCCCCACCGCGCGCGCCAGCATGTCCGCCGTGCCGCCAGGTATATAGCCGACAATGTAACGGATCGGCTTACTGGGGTAATTCGCTGCGCTTTGTGCCAGCACCTGTCCGGCTGAGTTCCTCGTCGCCGCTACGTTACCAACCCAGTACATATGCCGGGCGTCGGGGATCAGCCCCGCCATGCAGCACGCCGTTCTTATGATCGTTCAGGATAGTGCACACCGCGCCGGCAAGCCAGGTCATGTCGTCCCACCAGTAGACCTTGTGGCCGCGACTCGCGAGTTCGCTCCCGGCCGTTTTATCGATGCGCGATTCGAGATAAAGCCGTCCCGGAAAATACGGGTGCGGCTCGAACGAGCCCGGATAGCTGTACGTCGCAAAGCGCGGCGCCTCGATCGCATCCTGCGGCGCCATACCGAAGACGTTGAGGTTGAGGAACACCTGCAGCATCGCCTGCGGCTGCACGTCGCCGCCCGGCGTACCGAACGGCATGTAGACGCGGCCGTTCCTGAAGGCCAGCGCCGGGCTGGGCGTGAGCCGCGGCCGTTTGCCCGGTGCTACCGAGCACGGATGCGTCGGGTCGGCCCAGGACTGCGTGCCGCGGCCCGAGCACAGGATGCCGACGCCCGGAATGATCGGCGTCTTGTCCGAGCCGTCGCTGGGCGTGGCCGAGAATGCATTGCCGTGCCTGTCGATCACGCACAGGTACGAGGTGTCGCCCGGTCCCGGTGCTTCGTCCGGCTGCGGTACCGGCATCCAGCGATTAGGTATTTCGGTCAGCGTTTTGGGATCGCCCGCCGGCGGCATTTCCGGCCATGCCTTTTCAACGCTGATCCGCGAGCGCCGGTATGCCGCGTACTTGTCTGACATCAGCCCCGCGATCGGCACTTTGACGAAATCCGGATCGCCGAAATGATGGTGGCGGTCGGAAAAAGCGAGCTTGAGCGCCTCGGTCACGACGTGAATGTACTCAGATGAATTGTGCCCCATCGCCTTCAGGTCGTAGCCCTTGAGGATATTGAGCGCCATCGGCAACACCGGGCCCTGCGACCATGGGCCGCAGGCATGCAGTTCAATGCCGTCGAAGCGCGCGTGTACCGTCGGCTCGAATTTCACTTTGAACGCGGCGAAATCCTCGTAGCGCATCAGGCCGCCCTCCTTTTCGATAAACTTCGCGACCTGCGCCGCAACATCACCTTTGTAGAAGGCGTCGCGCGCGGCTTTGAGCCCGGCCTTGCGCCCCTTGCGGCGAGCGGCTTTTTTCTCCTCATCGGCCATGTACTGAAGCGTGCGGCCGAGATCGGACTGCACGAAAATCTCCCCCGGCAGCGGCGCCCTGCCTCTGGGCAGAAAAACCTTCTTGCTCGACGGCCAGTGCGCATAGGATTCGCGGTTGGCGGCGATGAACTGCGACATCAGCGGATACATCGGGAAGCCGTCGCGCGCGAAGCGGATGGCGGCTGCGGCCACCTCGCCGAAGCTCATGGTGCCGAAGTTCGCCAGCGCGGTGATCCAGGCGTCGGGCGCGGCCGGCACCACGCAACGCTCGACGCCCGGCGGGATCTTGCCGCCATGCTTTTCCATGAAATAGTCCGGCGTCACCGCTTGCGGCCATACGCCGAGGCCGTCGATGCAATGCACCTTCCTGTTTTTCGCGGTGTAGATGATCTGCGGCGCGACACCGCCGATATTGACCTTGTCGGTCTGCAGCACGCCGATGGCCAAGCCCGCAGCCACCCCGGCATCGATCGCATTGCCGCCGGCTTCCAGGACCTGGAAGCCGGCATGCGCCGCCAGATAATGCCCCGCGGAGATAACGTGCCGGGTGCCCATGATGGTCATGCGGCTGGAAACCACGATTCCTCCTGAAGGCCCTGCGAAGCATCACGCAGCATGAATATTGATTTTACCCGATCCGGCGGGCCGCCGTGACATGCACGAAGCGCGCAGCATCAAGAGGCTGGCGTTCGCTGCCGGCTTCCCGCGATTCCGGTAGAATCCGCGCTTTCCCTCGGCACATCAATCCGGCAACATGAAACCATTCGACTGGCAGTTCCCCTACCCCTCCCAGCGCATGCCGATCCTGGCGCGCAACGTGGTGGCAACCTCGCAACCGCTCGCCGCACAGGCCGGCCTGCGCATGCTGATGAAAGGCGGCACTGCGGTCGACGCCATTCTTGCTACGGCCATCTCGCTCACCGTACTCGAACCCACCAGCAACGGCATCGGCAGCGACGGGTTCTGCATTTTGTGGGACGGCAGGAAACTCCATGGGTTGAATGCTTCCGGCCGCTCACCCGCCGCGTGGACGCCGGAGTATTTCAAAGGCAGGAGCACGATGCCGCAACGCGGCTGGAATTCGGTCACCGTGCCGGGCTGCGTGTCGGCCTGGGTCGAACTGTCGGAAAAATTCGGCAAGCTGCCGTTTGCCGACTTGTTCGAGCCGGCGATCAAATACGCTCAAGACGGTTTCATGGTGACGCCGACGATCGCACGGCTGTGGGCCAACCAGGTACCCGAACTCAAATCGCAGCCGGGTTTTGCCGAAGCCTTTATGCCGCGCGGGCGGGCGCCGCAGGCAGGTGAAAAATTTGCCTTCCCCGATCAGGCACGGACACTCAGGCGCATTGCGGAAACCAGGGGTGACGCATTCTACAGAGGCGATCTCGCCGAAAAAATAGCCGCCTATTCAAAACAATGCGGGGCGGCGCTCACGCTGGACGATCTCGCCTCACACACCAACGACTGGGTCGAGCCGATCGGCATCGATTACCGCGGTTTCACCTTGCACGAGATTCCACCCAACGGCCAGGGCATCGCCGCGTTGATGGCGCTCGGCATCCTGGAGAACTTCGACGTGGCGAAGCTGCCGGTTGATTCGGTCGACAGCCTGCATTTGCAGATCGAGGCGATGAAGCTCGCGTTTGCTGACGTTTACGAGTACGTGTCCGACCCGGCAACGATGCGCGTCAAGCCCGCCGCAATGCTCGACAAAGGCTACCTCAAGGAACGCGCCAAGCTGATCGACATGAAACATGCCGGAACCCCTGCATTCGGACAACCAGGCAAGGGCGGTACGGTCTATCTCGCCGCCGCGGACGAATCGGGCATGATGGTGTCGTACATCCAGTCCAATTTCTCGGGCTTCGGCTCCGGCGTGGTCGTGCCCGGCACCGGCATCAGCCTGCAGAACCGCGGCTTCGGTTTCAGTCTCCGCCCCGGCCATGCCAACATCGTCGCGCCACGCAAGCGTCCGTTCCATACCATCATCCCCGGATTCGTCACCCAGAACGGCAGGCCGCTGATGAGCTTCGGCGTGATGGGCGGCTCGATGCAGGCACAGGGCCACACCCAAATGATGTTGCGCCTCGTCGATTACCAGCAGAACCCGCAAGCCGCATCCGATGCGCCGCGCTGGCGCATCGACAGCGGCGTCAAAGTCGGGATCGAATACGGCGTGCCCGCCGCTGTGGTCAATGCCATGAGAAATCGCGGGCATGACATGTCGCAGGCCGACCGCTGGTCGACCGACTTCGGGCGCGCACAGCTGATTTACAGAATGGACGACGGTTA
>JAIESJ010000241.1 GCA_019746155.1 Burkholderiales bacterium | reverse complement strand
CGCCGGCGCGTTGCGCATCGGCAATACCGTCGGCGCCGCCATGACCAATCGCCGCGTGCTCGGGCCGGCGGAAGCAGGAACGATGGCGGGCGTGGGGTTTGCGCTGCTGGGCCTGGCCGCCGCCGTCATCGCCTGGCCGCTGCTGACCGCGCTGCCGCTGGCCGCGCTTGGCGCCTGGATAGCGGTATCTTTTCTGGTCCGGGCGAAGGAGCTGCGCGCGGCGCGCCGCAGAGACTCCGCGGGCGATGCGCATGCGCCGCCGCCCGGCGGAGATGGCGACGGCAGCGACCCGGGACCTAGCAGGTTAATGCAAAAGGCCTCGTCACTCCCGCGAAGGCGGGAGTCCAGCAATGCAATCGCAAGGAAACCCAATCCTTCTGGATTCCCGCCTTCGCGGGAATGACGTCGAGAACTACATCCCGGTGTTTTGCATCAAGCTGCTAGTACTACTGTGTCATGAAAAACCCGATTCCCTCCCCTTCAAGGGGAGGGCCGGGGTGGGGATGGAGTCTTGCGCCGACACAACCCATCCCCATCCTGTCCTTCCCCTTGTCCCCCAAGGGGACTTCCTTCGGGGCGAGGGGAAGGGATGTGCTGACAGGGCTCTTTTTTCGCACGATTTGTGACACAGCAAGACTAGCCGCCCGCCGCGCTTTTGATCAGCGCGCGCATCGAGGCATCGGCCTGGGTGATCTCCACCACCTTGCGCCGGCCGTGCGCGCCGTGGCGGATGCTGATCAGCGAGGGCGGCAGCTTCAGCAAGCGATGCAGAAAGTCGATCAGCGCGGCGTTCGCCTTGTTATCGGCGGCCGGCGCGGCGATCCTGATCTTGAGCGCAGCGCCATGCAGCCCGGCGATTTCACTCACCCGCGCATTGGGCTGCACGTGAACATTGAGCGTGAGGCGCCGGGCGCCGGGATCGAAGCGGCACCAGGCATTTTCTGCGGACATCAGAGCAGGCGCGACAGCGTCAGTTCAAGATAGGCCACGGGCACCATCAGCAACAGCTGGCAGGCGATGATCACAAGCAGCGGCGACAGATCGACGTTGCCGATCGGCGGGATCAACCCCTGGAAGATGCGCAGGAAGGGCCGCGTCATGCTGTTCAGCAGCGGCGCCACGGGACTGTAGGGATTGATCCAGGAAAGCACCGCCTGGATGATTATCGTCGCCATCACGATGTAGAGTCCGAGCTTGAGCGCGAGGATCACCGACAGCAGCGCCAGTCCCGCCAGCCCGGTCGCGGTGGCGGATTCCAGTTGATAGCCCTTGGTCTGGAGTACGATCAGGGTCTCGACGAGCTGCGAGAGCCACGCCAGCACGAGCGTGGCGAGGTCGAGCCCCCACAGACCGGGAATCACGCGCCGCGCCGGCCGCACCGCGAAATCGGTGATGGCGCCGAGAAACTCGGACAGGGGATTGCGATACGAGGCGCGCACGCACTGCAGATAGAAGCGCAGCAGCAGCGAGATGGTGAACAGTCCGAATACGGTTTCGATCAGAAAGATGAATGCGGCTGTAAGCATGGGTCAATCCTTGCCGAGCTCGTCGCCGAGCTCGCGTGAACGTTCCGCCGCCGCGCGTACCGCGCGTACGATGATTTCCCGGGTTTTCCCGGTCTCCAGGGTGCTCAGCGCACGCTCGGTGGTGCCGCCCCTGGAAGTCACTCGCGCGCGCAGCGCCGCCGCGTCTTCGCTGCTATGGGCGGCGAGTTTCACCGCGCCGGCGAACGTGTCGAGCGCCAGCCTGCGCGCCTCGTCCGCACCCAAGCCCAGCTCGGCGGCCGCCTGCTGCAGCGCCTCGATGAAATAGAAGACGTAAGCCGGTCCGCTGCCCGACACCGCGGTGATTGCGTCCAGCTGCTCCTCGTGCGCGAGCCACAGCGTCGAACCGACAGCCCCCATTACATTTTCCGCCTGCGCGCGGTCAGCGGCGGACACTGCCGGCATGGCATACAGGCCGGAGATGCCAGCGAGCACCAGCGCCGGGGTGTTGGGCATCGCGCGCACGATGCGCTGATAATCCCCCAGCCAGCGCGACAGATCGCGCGAGCGGATGCCGGCGGCGATGGTGATCACGAGCTGGGATTCGAGCGCCTTGCGCAGCGCCTGCGCGGCCTCGCGCATCTGCTGCGGCTTGACGGCGAGCACGACGCATTCACTGTCCGCCACTGCGGCGCCGGTATCGGCGAACGCCTTGACGCGCAACTCGCGCTCCACGCGGGCGCGGGCGCCGGGGTCGATTTCGACGACACGCACGGCGTCGGCTTGCCAGCCCTTTTGCAGCAGGCCGCCGATGATCGCGCTCGCCATGTTGCCGCCGCCGATAAACGTGATGTTCATGTCAAATTCAGTGAATGGTAAATGGTAAGTCGTAAATCGTGGATCGTCGATCTAAACCTTAATGGTAGCAGTGTCCCGGTAATACGTTTTGCTTTTCACGATTCACGATTCACGATTCACGGCTTTCTTTGACCGAAAATCGCGGTGCCGACCCGCACCATGGTTGCGCCCTCGGCGATCGCGGCCTCGAGGTCGTCCGACATACCCATCGACAGCGTGTCGAGGGCGATGCCGGCGGCGGCGAGTCTGTCCCTGATCCCGCGCAGCAGTGCAAAGCGCCGGCGCTGCAGCCCGATGTCCGGCGTCGGCTCCGGGATCGCCATCAGGCCGCGCAGCCTGAGCCGCGGCAGGGCGATAATGGCGCGGGCCAGCGCGAGTTCCTCCCCCGGCGCGACACCGCTTTTGCTGCCCTCGCCGCTGACGTTGACCTGGATGCACACATTGAGCGGCGGCAAGCCCGCCGGCCGTGCTTCATTGAGCCGCACGGCGATCTTTTCCCGTTCCATGCTGTGCACCCAATGAAAATGCCCGGCGATGGCGCGCGTCTTGTTGCTCTGGATCGGGCCGATGAAGTGCCACTCCAGAGGCAGATGCGAAAGCAGCGTGATTTTTTCCACGGCCTCCTGCACGTAGTTCTCGCCGAATGCGCGCTGCCCCGCCGCGCAGGCCTCGGCGATTTTCCCCGCCGGAAAGGTTTTGCTGACCGCGATCAGCGTGATATCGGATGCCGCGCGCCCCGCGTCCCGCGCGGCGCGCGCGATGCGGTCGCGCACGGCTTGCAAGTTAGCTGCGATTGTTGTCATAATTTTTGGAGCGCCGGCTGGACCATTCAGTGTAAAATCAGGCCGTTAGTGCGTGGTTTTCGTCCGGCCTCCGCGATTACGGAGCAATTATAATGGACATATCCGAGCTGCTGGCCTTTGCCGTCAAGAATAAAGCCTCCGATCTGCATCTCTCGGCGGGGCTGCCCCCGATGATCCGCGTGCATGGCGATGTGCGCCGCATCAATCTCCCGGCGCTGGAGCACAAGGATGTGCACTCGATGGTCTACGACATCATGAACGACGGCCAGCGCAAGTTCTACGAGGAAAATCTCGAGTGCGATTTCTCGTTCTCGATCCCCAACCTTGCACGCTTCCGCGTCAACGCCTTCGTGCAGCAGCGCGGTGCCGGCGCGGTGTTCCGTACCATTCCGTCCAAGGTGCTGTCGCTCGAAGATCTCAAGGCGCCGAGGACCTTCGTCGATATCGCCAGCCAGCCGCGCGGCGTGGTGCTGGTCACGGGGCCGACCGGCTCGGGAAAGTCGACGACGCTCGCGGCGATGATCAATCACATCAACGAAAACGAGCACGGCCACATCCTGACGGTGGAAGATCCGATCGAATTCGTGCACGAGCCCAAAAAGTGTCTGATCAACCAGCGCGAGGTCGGCCCGCACACGCTGTCGTTCGCCAATGCGCTGAGGTCCGCCCTGCGCGAGGACCCGGACATCATTCTGGTGGGCGAGATGCGCGACCTGGAAACCATCCGGCTGGCGATGACCGCTGCGGAAACCGGGCACCTGGTGTTCGGCACGCTGCACACCAGTTCCGCGGCCAAGACCATTGACCGCATCATCGACGTGTTTCCGGCCGAGGAAAAGGAGATGATGCGCGCGATGCTGTCGGAATCCCTGCGCGCGGTGATTTCACAGACGCTGTTGAAGACCAAGGACGGCAGCGGCCGCGTCGCGGCGCACGAGATCATGATCGGCACGCCGGCGATCCGCAACCTGATCCGCGAGAACAAGGTGGCGCAGATGTATTCCGCGATCCAGACCGGCGCGCAACTCGGCATGCAAACGCTGGACCAGAACCTGCAGGACCTGGTCAAGCGCAACGTCGTTTCCGCTGCGGAAGCGCGCACCAAAGCGGTGAACAAGGATTTGTTCCCGGGCAACTAGCCGGCGTGGGCGGCCGCCGGGTTTCCTGCGCCGGCGCCCGAATCTCAACTTCATTTCGAGAGGCGGCATATGGGAAGAGACCAGGCAGTCAAATTCATGCACGACCTGTTAAGGGCGATGGTCGCCAAGAAGGCGTCGGACCTGTTCATCACGGCCGGCTTCCCGCCCGCGATCAAGCTCGACGGCAAGATGACGCCGGTGGCGAACCAGCCGCTCACGCCGCAGCACACCGCGGAACTCGCCCGCGCCATGATGAACGACAAACAGGCGGGCGAATTCGAGGCGACCAAGGAGTGCAACTTCGCGATCAACCCCGGCGGCATCGGCCGCTTCCGCGTCAGCGCCTTCGTGCAGCAGGGGCGCGTCGGCATGGTGTTGCGCACCATCACCACCACGATCCCGAAGCTCGACGACCTCAAGCTGCCGCCGGTGCTGAAGGACGTGGTGATGGCCAAGCGCGGACTTATCATCATGGCCGGCGGCACGGGCTCGGGAAAATCGACGTCGCTGGCGGCGATGATCGGCTATCGCAACGAGAACAGCTACGGCCACATCATCACCATCGAGGACCCGATCGAATACGTCCACGAGCACAAGAACTGCGTGATCACGCAGCGCGAGGTGGGTGTCGATACCGAATCGTGGCACGCGGCGCTCAAGAACACGCTGCGCCAGGCGCCGGATGTGATTCTGATCGGCGAGATCCGCGACCGCGAAACCATGGATTACGCGATCGCCTTCGCCGAAACCGGGCACCTATGCCTGGCGACGCTGCATGCCAACAATGCCAACCAGGCGCTCGACCGCATCGTCAACTTCTTCCCCGAGGAGCGCCGCCATCAACTGCTGATGGACCTGTCGCTCAACATCCGCGCGCTGGTTTCGCAGCGTCTGATTCCGAAGAAGGACGGCAAGGGGCGCGTCGTCGCGGTCGAGATCATGCTCAACTCGCCGCTGATTGCCGACCTCATTTTCAAGGGCGAAGTGCAGGAGATCAAGTCGATCATGGCGAAGTCGCGCGAGCTCGGCATGCAGACTTTCGACCAGCACCTGTTCGACCTCTACGAGGCCGGGGAGATCAGCTACGAGGACGCGCTCAGGAACGCCGACTCGGTGAACGAGCTGCGGCTCATGATCAAGCTGAACAGCAGGGAGGCGAAGGAAAGAGATGTGATGAGCGGCATCGAGCACCTGGACATCGTCTGATCCGGCACGAGAACGTGCCGGATAACGGATGACGCCGGCTTCATGGCCAGCGTTTCTGTTTCATGACCCTGCCCTTCGATCTTCCGAGCTTTGTCGTCGCCGCGGCCGCGGTCAGCGGCGCGTACGTGATCTTCGGCATTTCCGCCTTCGGCGCGGCGCTGTTCACGATCCCGGTGCTGTCGCACTTTTTCCCGCTCGACTTCGTGCTGCCGCTGTCGGTGCTGCTCGATGTGTGCGCGGCGCTCGCGCTCGGCCGCCGCTTCTCGCGCGACGCCGACAGGGCCGAGCTGAAGTGGCTCGCGCCGTTCTCGCTCGGCGGCGCGGTGCTCGGCGTGACGCTGCTGGTCACGCTGCCGCGCAACGCGACGCTCGCCGCGCTGGGGACGTTCCTGCTCGTCTATGGCGCATACTCGCTGCACGAGGGCGTGCCCGCGCGCCGGGTGAGCCGGCGCTGGGCGCCGGTGGCGGGCTTCGCCGGCGGCACCATGGGCACGCTGTTCGGCGTCGGCGCGCCGCCCTACGCGATCTACCTCTCGCGCCGTCTCGGCGACAAGGCGGCGCTGCGCGCGACGCTGTCCAACATGGTGCTGCTGTCGGTGTCGATCCGCGCGCTGGTGTTCGCCGCGAGCGGGCTCATGCTCGCCGACCGGCTGATCGGCTTCGCGCTGCTCGCGCCGTTCGCGCTCGCCGGACTGTGGCTCGGCAACCGCATTCACGGCCGCGTCTCGCGCGACACCGTGGCGCGCCTGGTCAGCGTGCTCCTGCTGCTGATCGGCGCCTCGCTGCTCGCTCGCGCGCTGGTGTAGCCGCGAGAGACGGACATGGTTTGCACGGAGGACACGGAGTGCACGGAGTTTTGATTCGTTTTCCTCAGTGCTCTCGGTGTGCTCAGCGCGAAACCGCTCCTGGTTCGGCGTCAGCCGGTGCGGTAGTCGCGCCGGTTCTGCCGCGCCTCGCCGCCGCCGGTTTTCGGCGGATAGCGCAGCGGCACCGTGAGCGCGGAGGCGTCGATCTTGCCCAGCTTGAGCAGCCGCGCCTCGATTCCGGCGCGCGAGCGGTTATGCGCCCGCACAAGCTCATCCACCGTCCTGCCAGCATCGAACGCCGCGGCAAGGCGCTCCTCTTCTTCCGGCGTCCAGCGCGCCCCCGCGCCGCTCTGCGGCGGGGCGGGTTTCGGTTCGGATTTCGCCGCCGGCGCGCGACCGCCTTCGATTGCGCGCACCGCCTCGAACAGCGCCCGCACGGTGTCGGGGTGCTGATACGGACTGTCGGCGGGAAATTTCTCGCCGGTTGCCGGATGGACGCCGCCGGCGAGCGCATTCAGTATCCTGAGTGTATGTTCCCGTTCCATGACTGTTCCCTCCGCGAGGTTGTGATTGGGCGGGACGCGTTTCCCCGCATGCCGTCACCAACGCGGCGGCGCACGCGAGCGTTGACAATGCTTTATCGAACCGCCAGGAGTTTGTCGGACTTGGTTCGACCAACTCCTGAAATGGAAATCATTGAAAAACGGGATGAAAAGAACGCCATGCAAATGACATCAGGCCGTAGGGCGGGAACCCCTTCCCGCCGGATTGGCTAGACGGCGGAATACTCCGCGCGGTCGAGCGGGCTTTTCACGCCGCGCCCGCCCTTGTTGAGAACGTGCGTGTAAATCATGGTCGTGGACACGTCCGAGTGCCCCAGCAGTTCCTGCACGGTTCCGATGTCGTAGCCGTTTTCCAGCAAGTGCGTCGCAAAAGAATGCCGTAGCGTGTGGCAGCTCACGTGCTTGGTGATGCCCGCGGCGCGCGCAGCCTGTTTCACCCCGCGAGTCAGAAAGTTTTCGTACAGGTGGTGCCGTCGAATTACGCCGGTGCGCGGATCGACCGAGCGCTTGTATGACGGGAAAACGAACTTCCAACCCCATTCATACGGCGCACGCGGGTACTTGCGGGCGATGGCGTCCGGCAGCTCGACGCCGCCGCAGCCGTCCGTCAGATCGCGCTCATGCAGGGCCTTCACCCGGACCAGGTGCTGTTGCAGCGGCTCAATCACGGGACCGGGAAGGATCGTGACGCGGTCTTTCCCTCCTTTGCCGTCACGGACCAGAATCTGGCGGTAGCCGAAGTCCACATCCTTCACCCGCAGTGTCAGGCATTCGCGCAACCGCAAACCCGCGCCGTACAGCAGGCTCGCCATCAGCCACCTCGTCCCGCGCAGTTGCGCCAGCAGTTGTTGCGCCTCGCTTGAGGTGAGAACCGTGGGGCGTCTTGCTGGACGCTTGGCGTGTTCGATGCCCTCCAGCCAGGGCAGCGGCATTGCGATCACTTCCTTGTACATAAAAAGCAGTGCGGCGAGTGCCTGGTTCTGGGTCGCAGCCGCGACGTGGCGCTCGATCGCAAGGTGATTGAGAAACGCGGTCACCTCCGCCGCCCCGAGCTCGCAGGGATGCCGCTTGCCGGAAAAAACTATGAACCGCTTTATCCAGTGCAAATAGGATTGCTCGGTCCGGTAGCTATAATGCCGCCGCCGGATCGCTTCACGCGCCACGTCCAGAAAACGTGGGCGCGCAGGCGCCGCGGACAAACCGTCAATGCCAGCGTCGTTCATACGCCCTCCCGCCGTTCAAGGTGATCTTGCATCAAGCTCCTGTCCGGCGTAACGTATGAATCGGGGAAGGGATGACGGGCCATGACAAGGGGATTGGCGGGTGTCAACTAAATTGTCATCTAATCTGTCATCCAATTCGTCATCCATTTTTTCACCTAATTACAAGTTAGGTTTCACGAGCGCCACCCACGACCAATGACCAGCGCCCTAAACGCCCTGCTAAACCGCGGCGACTACATGTTCCGTGTCGAACAGTTCAGCGCGGAAATCGCGTCCTCGCAAAGCGAGTCAGCCTATCTGCCACGCACTGACATCTACCTTGAATGCAAGCATGTATCAGGCATCTGGCCCTCGAAGCTATTGCCGTCGCAAATCCGAATCGTCGGCGCCACCATGTCGGCGCACGACCGAACCAAGGACGGTCAACTCGTTCTCGGAATGGTTCGGCGAGATAGCGAAGAAAGCATTGAAGTCGGGCTAGTCGCGGGGTTGGAGCTTATGCCTTCGCTCCTCGATGCACTGAACCAAAATCTTCGCCAAGTGTTTCTTAAGATAGAAACCGCCACGAAGCTTGAAAGCTGGGATGGCAAAGACTGGATTCCAGTAGTGTCGTTTTCACTCGTTGTTGGCCGCCGTAAGCCGAGCGAAGAAACGTGAAACCTAACAACGCGATCGACGGCGACACCGTTCGCTTCGCGCTACGCGCGCCGCATGGTGCGCGTCATCGCGGACGTTAGATCACGCGGGGCGCGCTGTGAAATTGAAACCAGGAGTACCCCTGTATTTGGAGAGGTTCTTTGCGCGGGCGTTTGCAGCGGTCGGGGTCTTGCTGCTTCTCGCTGGCCTCGTACTTTTTGTCTACCAAGCGTATCTATACGTAGAGTTCGGAATCTGGGGCAGGTTGCCAGCGTCGAGTCTTTTTGTTGAATCCCGCACTCCTGTAGACGAACTTCAGGTATCAAAAGACATCGAAAAACTGCGTTCTCCCACTGGTGCCCCAGTACAAAGGCAATTGCCGGCATCCGTTCGCGAACTGATCGTCTATGAAAAACTGTACTCCGTCGTTCCCGATTGGTTCAGGTCGAAATCGTCTTGGCTAGCCGATCCGGATCACCTTTATGGGCTTCATAACATTGTCATTTGGCTTCTCGACTTTCTTTCCATTTCAGTGTTTCTGCTTCTTGTTGGAACGACCATTCTCGCGCTTAGCTTGCGTGAGTCATCAAAAGACGCCGTACCGGTGAGCCGTGAACGCACGACGTGATCTAACTTCTTGCTGGTGCGGACGGGCTGCCAGCGCCGTGCCATCATCTGTCGCCGTGCCTGCCCGCCGCACAGCACGACGTTATGCATGACTGAACTCAAGACGCTGTTACTCTTTCTCGCCACCGCGGTCGCGGAGATCGTCGGCTGCTACTT
>JAIESJ010000135.1 GCA_019746155.1 Burkholderiales bacterium | reverse complement strand
ACAAGCTCCTAAAATGAAAAGCACCAAAGAACGAGGCGAAAAGAACGCCATGCAAGTGACGTTTGTTCCGGCCAATACGGCGTTGCGACACGCAAGGCTTCTTAAGAAACAGACACCCCGGCGGGAAGGGATTCCCGCCCTACGACCCGTGCATCATTTCGTGGCCGGATCAGTAACACCCCCCGTTCCGGTGAATGGAGCCGAAGTCCGACAGGCTGCTAGCGTCGGCCCGAGGTTGTCCGCATCAGTCGCCCATCCTTCGCGGTTGCGCTCCGGCCCTGCCGATTTAAGAACATACCTTACTGATTATAAAAGATTTTTGATGCCAGAACCCATCGCGTATAAAGCGTGACGAGATATGAGCCCTCGCTAATCTTATTGCGCCGCAATAATATTTTTCACAAAACCCATTGACTTGCAGGATCTAGGTCATATAATGTTAATTGTGCAGTGCAGCAAAGACAGATTGTAACCGTAAGTTAACTTTCTAGTTTTAAAAGGAGTCTATATGTATCAAGCACCCGAACAACTGATTGCCCTGAACAAAGCCAACCTGGAAGTCGCAATGCGCTTTGCCGGCGTGGCGCTGGAAGGCGCCGAACGCATGATCGACCTGCAACTGAAGGCCGCAAAAAGCGCGTTTTCCGACAGCATCGAGAGCGCCAAGGCGCTGGCTTCGGTCAAGGATCTCCAGCAGTTCGCCGCGCTGAAGGATAACCTGGCCCAGCCGGCGATCGAAAAAGCAACCGCCTACGCCAAGAGCGTCTATGACGTCGCTACCACGACCCAAGCTGAATTCAACAAGCTCGCCGAAGAGCAGGTCGCGGACTTCAACAAGCAGATCGTAACCGTGCTCGACAAGCTGGTGCAGTCCGCCCCGGCGGGTTCCGAAGTCGGTATCGCCGCCATCAAATCGGCGATCGCCGCGATCAACGCCTCTTACGAAAATCTGTCGAAAGTCGCCAAGCAGTTTACCGAAGCGAACCAGTCGAACTTCGACGTAATGACCAAGCAAGCGGTAAACGACGCGAAGAAAGCCAAGAAAGCCGCCTAAGCGCCAGCTGACCGGCTCTGACAGAAAGCCCCGGATTTCCGGGGCTTTTTTTCGCCTGTCAGCATCTCGATCACTTTTAGCTGTGGATATAGGACTCGAGCTGTCTGATGGTCTGTTCCTGCTCGGCGATCACTTCCTTCACCATGTCGCCGATCGAGAGCAGCCCGATAAGTTTGTCGCCGTCCAGCACCGGAAGGTGTCGGATGCGCTTGTCGGTCATCAACGCCATGCATTCTTCCACCGTCTGACCAGGCTGCACGGTCACGACTTTTTCGGACATGATCTCGCGCACGGGAATATCATGCGATGACTTGCCGAGCAGAATCACTTTCCTCGCGTAATCGCGCTCGGTCATGATGCCGGCAATCCTGCCGTCCGCCAGCACCAGCACCGCGCCGACGTTCTTCTCCGCCATCAGCTTGAGCGCATCGAACACGCTGGTCTCCGGCGTAACCGTATATATTGCGTTACCCTTCGCCTGCAACAGCTGTCTGACCGTTTTCATGTCCGTCTCCTTGCGTCAACCTGCTTGAGCCCCTGCGAGATTCTGAAATTCCTGAAATGGCTGTCCTTCCACCAGTGTAGCCAAATTTCCCCCCCTGATAAAGCGCAGTCTGGCGGCGCGGCCCCGTCCCGCAACGCTCACGCGTGCGCGCCCGTAGCGGCACCGCCCGGATCCAGGGGACCCAGGTGCCGTTTGAGGGTGTCACGGTATCATGCGTGACCATATTTATGCCGGTCGTGCATTTGCGCCCCCGCCTCGGTGGCTGCGATAATGGACGCGACTCGGCATGACATTGCAGTGGAGATCCGGCAGAAATGGGAAAAACCGTATTCGAACTTTTCAGCAGTGACCTGACCAGCTTCGCGTTCAGCGCGACGCTCCTCGCCGCCTATCACCTGTTTCTGCGGCACAAACTGAGAACCGATCCCGCTTACACTATCCAGGCGGTGAACGCGACGGCACGCGCCGCCTGGGTGGAAGGCGTGATGAGCAAGGCAGGCCAGGAAGTTCTGGCGGTGCAGACTTTGCGCAACGCCATCATGGGCCCCACCTTCCTCGGCTCAACGGCGGTACTGCTCATGATCGGCACGCTTACGCTCACCGGCCAGGGCGACAAGCTCGAACACACTTGGCACGCGCTGAACATCATCGGCGCGGTGCAGCGGGAGTTGTGGCTCGTGAAAATCCTGCTGCTGCTGCTGGACTTTCTCATAGCGTTCATGTGCTTCGCCCAGGCGGTCCGGCTGTTCATCCATGTCGGTTTCATGATCAACGTTCCGGCGTGCGATCCGAGACGGAATTCTCCGCAAGCCGTCGCCGCGCAGCTCAACCGTGCCGGCACCTATCACTGGATGGGGATGCGCGCATACTACTTTGCGGCGCCTCTCGCGTTCTGGCTGTTCGGACCGCATTTCATGGTTGCCGCGAGCGTCGTGGCGGTTGCCATCCTCCACCATCTGGATCGCGCTCTGAACTAGCGCATGTGCTGCACGTTGCCGCGCCTGCTCGCGCCGCCCGGCTGCCGCAGTATGCCGGCGATCGCCTCCGCCGGCACCGCTGCGCTGAAATAGTTGCCCTGCATCTCGTCGCATCCGAGCTCGCGCAGGAATTCCCATTGCTCGCGCGTCTCGACGCCTTCGGCCGTGGCCTGTAGATCCAGACTGTGCGCCATCGCCACCACGGCGCGCGTGACCCCCGCCGCGTCGGCGCCGCCCGGCAAGTCCCGGATCAGCGAGCGATCGATCTTGACGCTGTTAAGCGGGAAACGCTTGAGGTAACCGAGTGAGGAGTAGCCGGTGCCGAAGTCGTCGAGCGCGATACGGACACCGACTTCCTTCAACCGGGCGAGCAGCTTGACGGCGTGTTCGGCGTTGCGCATCACCATGCTTTCCGTGATCTCGATCTCCAGACGACCGGCCTCTATGCCCGCGCCATGCAGCGCCTCGCGGACACGCTGTATCAGGCCCTCGTGTCTGAACTGGCTCATCGACAGATTGACGGCCACCCTGAGCGGCGGCAGTCCCTGTTGCTGCCAGGCGCGCGCCTGCTCGCAGGCGGCGCGCAGCACCCAGTCGCCGATCACACCGAACAGACCGGCGTCTTCCGCCAGCGGGACGAATTCGGCGGGATTGATCAGGCCCTGCGTCGGATGTTGCCAGCGCACCAGTGCCTCGACGCCGTTGATCCGCCCATCGCCGATGCCGATCTTGGGCTGGTAGAGCAGAACCAGCTCGTTGCGCTCCACGGCCTGCCTCAGGCTTGCTTCAAGCGACAAATGCTCGACCAGATGCGCGCTCATCTCGGCGGAATAGAACTGGAAATTGTTTTTGCCCTGGTCTTTTGCGCGATACATCGCGATATCGGCGTTCTTGAGCAGTGTCTGCGCATCGCGGCCGTCCTCGGGATGAATGGCGACGCCTATACTTGCGGTAACCTGCAGGCTCTTGCGGCGCAGCATGAACGGCCGTGCTAGAGTTTCCAGCAGTTTGCGCGCCACCTCCATGATCTGTTTCGGACTCGAGTATTCCTCGATCAGCACCACGAACTCATCGCCCCCCATGCGGCCGATGGTATCGCCTTCGCGCAACGAGTCGCGCAGGCGGCCGGCAACCTCGATGAGCAATGCGTCGCCGGCATCGTGGCCGAGCGTGTCGTTGATGAGTTTGAAGCCGTCGAGGTCGATGAACAGCACCGCGAGCTGCCGCTTGTGGCGCTGCGCCTGGGCGAGCGCCTGCTGCAGACGCCGGCTGAATATCGTGCGGTTGAACAAGCTCGTCAAGGCATCGTGACTCGCCACGAACTGCAGGTCGCGCTCGGCCTGCTTGCGGGCGATGAACTGGCCGATCTGGCTGCTCACGGTCTGGACCAGTTGCAAGACGTCCTCATCGCGCGGCCGCGTGTCGCGACCGAAGAATTCGAGCACGCCGTAAAACTCTCCACCCACCATAACCGGACTGGCGAATGCCGAATGCAGCCCCGCGGCGAGCGCGGGTTGCCGCCGGAAAAGCGTCGTTTCCTCGGCGAGATTGCCCAGCCACACCGGGGCGCCAGTGGCCCACACGCGGCGGTTCAGCCCTTCCGGCTTGCCCAGTCGTTCGATACGCGCGACGCTCACATTCCGGAACGATTCGATCTTGGGGGCGGGCACACACCAATTCTCGGCGCAGTGCAATGCCATGTCCTGTCTATCAAGTACCCAGCGCGCACCGTAGACACAGCCCAGGCTTTCACACATGGTCCGGATCACGCGCGGCATCGCCTCCTCCACGCTCTGGGCCTCGGCAAGCAGCACCGTGATCTCGCTCTGCAGGTTCTGTTTCTGCTCGGCACGCTTGCGCTCGGTGATGTCGGCAATGATGGTCACGGATCCGGTGACCTGTCCATCGACATCGTAGAGTGGGGCAGCAGAAAAGCTGATGGCGATACGAACGCCATCCTTGCGCATCCGTATGGTTTCGGCATCGGCGAAGGTCTGGCCGGCAAACATGTCCTGCAGGAATTGCATCCCCTCTTCGCGCAGTTCATGCGGAATATAGGGCGCCGTTTTTCCCAGCAGCTCCTGTTCACTCCAGCCGAAAATCCGCTCCGCTGCCGCGTTCCACCTCTCGATCCGCCCTTCCGAATCGCGCACGATAATGGCAAGCGGCGAGGCCGCTATCAGCGCCTCCAGCTTCCGGGACGCCTGACGCAATTCCTCTGCAGTGCGCTGTTGCGCAGCCATGCGATCGTTGAGCTCGTTATTCGCCGCTTCCGATTGCGCGTGCGCTTCCGACAGGCGTGCAATCAGCGCACTGTTCTCGAATTTGACGTGCAGCGATTCGCGCATCGTCTCCGAAACCACCAGATTGGTACCCAGCACCACGCCGAGGAACACTACCAGCAGCGTGCCCATGAAATAATGCAAAGCGGTGGCCTGGGCAAACACCGACACGATGACCGGCAGCATTGCCGGCAAAGCAAGAGCGGGAAAAGCCTTCCGGACCGGCGCCAGAACGATCATCGCCGTGACGACCACGCCCACGATCAAAAAGATCACGGCAAACTGATGCGGCAAGGACTGCGCGGGATAAAGCACTGAGCCGAGAGCGCCCCATAGCACACCCATGGTTCCTGTGCCGATTACGAAATGGTGTTCCCAGGCATGAACCGCCGGTGCCTGCGGCGCGGCTTTGAAAAAAGCGCGGTGGAGCAGATAGCGCGCCAGCGTCACCGCCATTACTGCGCCAAGCCAGCTCATCAGCAGCACGTTGGATACGGTGTCCCACAGCGCAAACACGATGATGCCGGCACTGGCCGGCGTGCCGAAATATGCCGACCACCGTGTCAAACGATAGAGATGGCGCACCTGCTCGGCGTAAACCTCAGCCGCCGTGCTCTCGGTCTCGGTGTGCGAAGGTGGCGTGGAAAACCGGGTTCCGGGTGTCATTTGGAAATTCCGGAAAACTTCCTGTGTCGGCACATTGTGACACGGCCGCCACGCAGCAGAAAGCGTAACAGTCAACGTATGCGCTTGTGCGGTTATGGCTGGCGGGATTTGCCGGAAGCAGAAACGGCTTCGGCCTTTTGAAGCAAGTTCTGAGCCATGCGTATGTTGGCGATATCGATGAGCCGCCCGTCGAGCTGCACTGCAGCACGGCCTTCCCTGGCCGCTTGGGCCATCGCCTCCATGATGCGGCGCGCTTTCTCGACTTCTTCGGCCGAGGAACTGAACACCTGGTTTGTCGGCCCGATCTGGGAGGGAGGATCACCATCTTGCCCTCGAAACCGAGGACCGCGGCACGCCGCGCCGCGGCCAGGAAACCTTCAGGATCCTTGAAGTCGCTGTACGGGCCGTCGATCGGCCGCAGGCCGTAGGCACGGCACGCGGTCACGATGCGCGACAGCGCATAGTGCCACTGGTCCGACAGAAAATAGCTGCGTTCACCCGCCGCATCGCGATCGGCCAGCACGCCGTAGTCCGGACTGATGCCGCCGATACTGGTGACTGGAGAAAAAGCTGTTGCTGAACGCCAGCCATCAGTTACTAATCACCATTCACGCCTTACTCATCCCCTCCACCACCTTGATCAATGCGGAAAGATCGTTAGCACCCTCGCCTCGCCCGATCAGCGCGTTGATGCTCTGCATGACGAGCGCCGCTGCGGGAACTGCGATGCCCAGTTCGTGCGCGAGGCCGAGCACGATATGCAGGTCCTTGTGGTAAAGGCGGGCCTCGATGCCGGCCGCGAAATCCCGCTCGACCATGCGCTTGCCGAAAAGCTCGAGCACGCGGCTCGCTGCGATGCCGCCGAGCATGACTTCACGCACCCTGGCGGGATCGACACCGCAGCGCGCCGCAAGCTGCAGCGCTTCAGCCGTGCCCTGTGCCGTCACCAGCAGCGCCAGCTGGTTGCACGCCTTGGTGATCTGCCCGGCGCCGTGATCGCCCATGTGCACGATGGTTTTTCCGAGGCACTGGAACAGCGGCTTCACGCGTTCAAACACCGCGGGCTTCCCGCCCACCATGATCGACAATGTTGCCTGCTCGGCACCCATCGGGCCGCCCGACACCGGCGCATCGAGCATGTCGATGCCTTTTGCCGCGAGCGCCTGGGCGATGTTACACGCCGCCGTCGGCGAAATCGTCTCCATGTCCACCACCACGCTGCCGGCGCGCGCGCCGTGAATGATGCCGTTCTCGCCGAGCACCACCTGCTCGACGTCGCTCGAGTTGGTGACCACGGTGAACACCGCCTCGCAGGCGGCGGCAAGTTCCGCCGGCGTCCTGTAGCTCACGGCACCCGCCGCGATGAGCGGCTCGGCCGATTGCGGCCGCCGCGCATAGACGCCCATCTGGTGACCGTGCTTCATGAGATTGAGCGCCATCGGCCGCCCCATTACTCCCAGTCCGATAAATCCGAGATTCATGATCGTTTCTCCCGTAAACGTGCAAAATTCGTAAGCAGTAAGCCGTGAGCAGTAAGCGGAACTGGCGCAACTGAGGGTTTTACCGCTCACTGCTCACCGCTTACCGTTTTTGACTCACCGTATCAATCCCAGCGCCATGATCGCGGGCAGCGTCAGCCAGAACAGGATGGTGGTCCAGCCGATCAGCAGCGCTGTCGCCCGTGAATCGAGACGGAAGCGGTCGGCGAGCAGCAACGTGGTCATCATCGCCGGCACTGTGCCCTCGACCACCGCAGCGTATTGCGCCTCACCCATGGGCGCATACAGCAGCTGCGCCGCAGTCCATACGATGAGCGGCGTTGCCACCAGCTTCACCAGTGCGGCTGACAGGATCTCGGGCCGCGGCGTGAGGTTACGCCAGGGTATGGTCATGCCGAGCACGAACAGCGTGACCGGAATGGTGGCCTGGCCGATGAACCACGTTGCCGCCGTCAGCGGCGCGTAGGTCAGTCCGAATTGCTGCGAAGCGGTGCCGAGGATGAACGCCCAGATCGGCGGCATCGACAGCATGATCCGCCAGACCGCAGGCCGCGCCGCCTTGTCGTGCGCGCCGAGCCGCGTGCAGATCCACACGCCTATGCTCCACACCAGCGGCATCGTCATCAGCATGTCGTTGAACACCGCATAGCGCGTGGCGTCCCTGCCGAAGAAAAACATCAATACCGGCACGCCGATATTGAAGGTATTGCCGAACATGCCGCCCACGATCAGGATCGCACGTGTCGCGTCCGGCAGTCCGCGGCCGATCGGCGTCAGATACAACACAACGTAGATGATCACGCCCGACAGCAGCGAACCGATGCCGACCAGCAGCGGCACCGACAACAATTCTCCGGAGATCGGCGTGGTGGACGCCACCGAGAACAGGATGCAGGGCAGGAACAGATACATCACCATGCGATTGAGCAGCGAGCGAGCGGCCTCCACCGGCGTGTCCGGAAAGAAGCGGGGCCACAGCCCCCCCACCGCCACCAGCAGCGTCAGCGGCAGCATCACCTCGACCATGAGGCTGAAGAGTTGCGTGAAGTAATTCGCCATCGATTGACCCGTGCGCTTATAAGTTATATTTTCTATTGGTGCTCGCTTCGGGGTTGAGCAGATTGGGCGGCGTGCCGCCGGCCAGCGCCGCCACCAGATTGCGCGCGGCGGTCATCGCCATCGCGCGCCGCGTCGCTTCGGTCGAACTGCCGATGTGCGGCGCCAGCACCACGTTTTTGAGCTGGAGAAATCCCGGGTTGAGCCGGGGCTCGTTCTCGAACACATCGAGCCCGGCCCCGCGAATCGTGCCGTTCCCGAGCGCCTCGACCAGCGCCGCATCGTCGACCACGCCGCCGCGGGTGGAATTGATGAGAATCGCCGTCGGTTTCATGAGCTTCAATTCCGCCGCGCCTATCATGTGATGCGTCTCGGGCGTGTACGGGACCTGCAGGATGACGAAGTCGGACTGCTTGAGGAGTTCTTCCTTTGACACGTACGTGGCGTTAAGCCGCTGCTCCAGAGCGGCGGTTACGCGCTTGCGGTTGCTGTAGATCACTTTCATATCGAAGCCCGAAGCGCGTCTGGCAATCGCCTGGCCGATGCGGCCCATGCCGATGATGCCGAGCGTGGCGTGGTGCACGTCCACGCCCAGCCACTGCTTGAGCCGCCAGCCCGTCCATTCTCCCGCGCGAATGTAACTCTCGACTTCGGTGATGCGCCGCGCCGCGGCCAGCATCAGCGCCCAGGCCAGGTCGGCAGTGCTGTCGTCGAGCACGCCCGGCGTGTTGGTGGCCATGACGCCGCGCGCGGTGCATGCGGCAAGATCAATGTTGTTGTAGCCGACCGCGATATTGGCGACGGCCTTGAGCTGCGGGCAAGTATCCAGCAGTTTGGCATCGATGCGATCAGTAAGACAGCACATCACGCCGTCCTTGCCGGCGAGGTGCCGCGCCAGCGCATCGGGGCTGAATGCCACGTCCTGCTGGTTCGATTCCACTTCACAATGCTGAGCGAGATAATCAAGCGTTTCGTCGAACACTTCGCGCGTGACAAGAATTTTCGGTTTCATTTTTCTTCCTGCGGGTTGCTTTCGGACCAGATATTACGACAGCGCGTCTCCCGAATAAACAGTGCGCCGACAAACCCCATGAAAGCGAATGCCGCAAGTACTCCCAGCGCCGGACGGAAGGCTTCCGGCGCCAAGAGCGCGTGCCCGCCCGCCGCGCCGCGGTCAAGCACCCAGCCGACCAGCGGCTGGAGTATGCCCGCCGCCAGAAAGCCGCCGGTGTTGGCGAGACTGGTTGCCATTCCGGAATAGCGCGGCCGGTTCACTTCCTTGGCACAGGTCCACGAGAGGGTGGAGCCGGTGGCGCTGAAACCCATCAGCGCGAAGACGGCGTAGGTCATGCCGGGCGTCGCACCGGTGATGCCGGAAATCCATAGCAT
>JAIESJ010000138.1 GCA_019746155.1 Burkholderiales bacterium | reverse complement strand
GTGCACTGTGGATCAACGGCAAGCGGCAGGCGGCGACCAGCGGCCGTTGCGGCGAAGTGACCAACCCGGCCACTGGCGCAGTGGTGCGCAAAGTGCCGTTTTGCAACCAGGCCGAGATCGATGCCGCGGTTGCCGCGGCGAAGAACGCGTTTCCGGAATGGCGCGCAACGCCGGCGATCCGGCGGGCGCGCATTCTGACGCGATTCCGCGAGCTGCTCGAGGCGCATCGCCATGATTTCACGCGTCTCATCACCGAAGAGCACGGCAAGACGCTGGCCGACGCCGCGGGCTCGCTGCAGCGTGGCATCGAGGTGGTCGAGTTCGCGAGCGGCGCGCCGCATCTGATGAAGGGCGAACATGCGGAGGACGTGGGGCGCGGCGTCGACTGCCATTCGATGCTGCAGCCGCTCGGCGTGTGCGCCGGGATCACCCCGTTCAATTTCCCGGTGATGGTGCCGCTGTGGATGTTTCCGGTGGCCATCGCGTGCGGCAACACGTTCGTGCTGAAACCCTCGGAGAAGGTGCCCTCGGCCTCGATGCGCATGGCGGAACTGTTCACGGAAGCGGGGCTTCCCGACGGCGTGTTCAACGTCGTGCACGGCGACAAGGAGGCGGTGGACGCGATTCTCGCGCATCCCGACATCAAGGCGGTGTCGTTCGTCGGCTCCACGCCGATCGCCAGGTACGTGTATGAAACCGCAGCGCGCAGCGGCAAGCGCGTGCAGGCGCTGGGCGGGGCCAAGAACCATGCCGTGGTGCTGCCCGACGCCGATCTCGATTTCACGGCCGACGCGCTGGTCGGCGCGGCCTACGGCTCGGCGGGCGAGCGCTGCATGGCGATTTCTGCGGTGGTGGCGGTGGGGGACGCGGGCGACGCGCTGGTGGAGAAGATCCGACAGAAAGCGGCGAAGCTGCCGGTCGGGCCGGGCGACCAGCACGGCATCGAAATGGGGCCGCTCATTACCCGCGCGCACCGCGATCGCGTCAAGGGCTACGTGGACACGGGCGAGAGGGAAGGCGCAAGGCTGGTGCTCGACGGTCGCGGCTTCAAGCACGGCGAGGGCTTTTTCCTCGGGCCGACGCTGTTCGATCACGTACGGCCGGAGATGACGATTTACAGGGACGAAATCTTCGGACCGGTGCTGGTGGTGTTGCGCACGCAGACGCTGGATGAGGCGATCCGGCTCGTCAACAGCAACCCCTACGGCAACGGCACGGCGATTTTCACGCGCTCCGGCAGCGCCGCCCGCCGCTTCCAGAACGAGATCGAAGTCGGCATGGTCGGCGTCAACGTGCCGATCCCGGTGCCGATGGCGTTTTTCTCGTTCGGCGGCTGGAAGAATTCGCTGTTCGGCGACCTGCACGTGCACGGCATGGAGGGGGTCAGTTTCTACACGCGCACCAAGGTCGTGACCACGCGCTGGCCGTCCGGCGACGCCGCAGCGCCCGGCCTCAACATGCCGACTCTTGGGTGAAAGGTGAATAGTGAAATGCAAATGCGGCCAAGACCGACGTTCAACGTTTCACACTTCACTTTTCACGCCCTTTACCATGACATCACGCGACAACATTCTGGCGCGCATCCGCGCCGCGCAGGGCAGAAGTATCGCGCCGGGTGAGGCCGAGCGCGAAGCGGTTCGCGCGCACCTCCGCGCGCATCCGCAGGGCCCGCGCCCTGCATCCGACTGGGACCTGGTTACGCGCTTTCGTGAGCGCGTCCTGAGTCTCGCCAGCACCTGGCACGAGGCCGGCTCGACAGGCGGAATACCGGCGGCAACCGCTGCCTATCTGCGCGAAAACAATCTGCCGCTGCGCGCCGTGTGCTGGAAAGAATTCATCGACCTCGACTGGGCAGGCAGCGGGATAGAGGTCGAGGCGCGCAACGCGCGCGGCGACGACCTGGTGGGCATCACCGGCGCATTCTGCGCCATTGCCGAGACCGGCACGCTGATGATGGTGTCGGGACCGCGCACGCCGGCCGCGGTGAGCCTGCTGCCGGAGACGCATATCGCGGTGGTGAGCCGCGCGCGCATCGTGCGCGGCATGGAGGACGCATGGCAACTGCTGCGCGCGGAATTCGAGCACATGCCGCGCGCGGTCAATTTTATTTCCGGACCTTCGCGCACCGCCGACATCGAGCAGACCGTGACCCTCGGCGCACACGGCCCCTATCGCGTGCATATTATTCTGACCAACGGCGGAGCGTAATTTCGTGGGCACGATTTCCGGGGCGGCATCGGAAAATACCTCGTTGATTTAGCAAGAAAAACTTTTCCCGCTAAAATCGGCGGGAACTTCTCCGATAACCGCTGTCACATAAAAAGAACAACAATGATCCGTTGTCCCGTCGCGCACTTACGCGCGTAGCAGGGATACATCGAACCGTCGTTCATTCGCCTGTTGTGGGGCGGTGTAAATAAAACGCGAAGAGGAGGCGTTCGATGCCGAATGCAATTCCCATTTTTGAACTGCTGCCGTCCGGCGCGACTCGTATGCACCGGTTGCCGGCACGTTGAGATTGTCATGGCCAACAGAAAACAAACGGCGGGGTTGAGCCGCGGCGCCGGCGACCGCTTCGAGCTGGAGTGAAACGGTGCGGGTGCTGAATCCGTGCGTCGACTGGAACGCCTTCCTGGAGAGGATTCCGGCGGCGCGCGAGCGTGTGCTGATGCTCGATTACGACGGCACGCTGGCGCCGTTCCAGGTTCGCCCCGAGCGGGCGGTCCCCTACCCGGGCGTTGCGGGAGCTCTCGACGGGATTATGCAGGACGAAAGCACGCGCGTGGTCATCGTGAGTGGCCGCCGCGCAGCCGATCTGATTGCGCTGCTGCCGCTCAAGAAACAGCCTGAGATCTGGGGCGGGCATGGTTGGGAACGCCTGCTACCCGACGGCGCGCTTGCGGTGCGGGAGCCGGCCGACGAAGTGCGGCGCACATTGCGGCAGGCATCGGACTTTGCGCGCGAGCTTGCCCGCGATGGCGGCAGGCTCGAGTGCAAGCCGGCCAGCGTGGCGCTGCACTGGCGGGGATTGCCGGCGCTCGCGGTTGCCAAAATCCGGGAGCAGGCGCTTTCTACATGGTCGCCGCTTGTCCGTGGCAACGATGTCGAGCTGTTGTCGTTCGACGGCGGCATCGAACTGCGCGCTCACGGTTGCAGCAAGCAGCACGCGGTCAAGGCCATCCTGTCCGAGACGGCCGGGGACGGCGCCGTCGCCTACCTGGGCGACGACATCACGGACGAAGACGCATTCGCCGCGGTCAAGGCGCGCGGGATTGCGGTCCTGGTGCGGCCGCAGTATCGCGACACGCGGGCCGATATCTGGATCAGGCCGCCGCGCGAGCTGCTGGCGTTCATCAGGCGCTGGCAGGCAAGAGGACAACGCACATGAGACTGGTGTATCGGGCGTGGCACGCGAACGATTTTTCCGAATGGGCGATTGCCGCCGCGATCATGCTCGGAGTGGTGCTCGCGCTCATTTTGTTCAAGTACGGCGTTGCCCGCGCGGTCACGGCGCTCGCCAGGCGCACGGCGACCCCCTTCGATGACTTCATCGCTGAGGCGATCGGGGCGACCAGGATCTGGCTGCTCATCCCGCTGGCGGTGTATGCCGGCGCTTCCGCCGTCACGCTGCCGCCGAAACTCGAGCACCTGATCGACATCGTAGCGGTAGTATCGCTGATGCTGCAGACTGCGCTCTGGGCCAACCGCTTCGTTATGTGCTGGCTCGACCGGAGGATCGAGAATCAGCGCGGCGTGGACGGCGAAGCCGTGACGGCGCTGACCCTGCTCGGGTTCGCGGCGCGGGTGGTGGTCTGGACGCTCACTCTGCTGCTCATTCTCGACCACCTCCGTTTCGACATTACCGCGCTGATCACCGGGCTCGGCATCGGTGGTGTGGCGGTGGCGCTGGCGGTCCAGAACATTCTCGGCGACCTGTTTGCGTCGCTGTCGATCGTGCTCGACAAGCCGTTCGTGGTCGGCGATTTCATGGTCGTTGGCGATCTGCGCGGCACGGTCGAGTATATCGGCCTGAAGACCACCCGCGTGCGCAGCCTCGACGGCGAGCTGATCGTGTTCTCGAATGCCGACCTGCTGAAGAGCCGCATCCGCAACTTCAAGCGCATGCGGGAGCGGCGGGTCGCATTCACGATCGGGGTGACTTACCAGACTTCCGCGGACCAGCTCGCGCGCATCCCGCAGCTGGTGCGCGAGGCGGTCGAAAGCCAGGCACAGACGCGTTTCGACCGCGCGCATTTCCAGACTTATGGCGACAGCGCGCTGATCTTTGAGGTTGTTTACTACGTTCTGAGTCCGGACTACAACACCTACATGGACATTCAGCAGGCAATCAATCTCCGGGTGTTCCGCTGCTTCGAGCGCGAGCACATCGAGTTTGCCTATCCGACCCGGACCCTTTATTTGCGAGGGGGCGCGGTACTACGCGAAGCGGCGGAGCGCCAGCCGTGCTGAATCAAAGCGGCTTGAGGGAAAACTTAATCGTAGTATCGAACCGGCTGCCGTTCATATTCCAGCGCGGCGCGGACGGCTGCTGGCATACTCAGCGCGGCTCGGGCGGGCTGGTGTCGGCGCTGCTGCCGGTATTGCGCAATCGTGGCGGCTCCTGGATCGGCTGGCCGGGGACGGCGGAGACCGGCGCCGATCTGGAGGCTGCGGTAGCCGCCGCCGGAACCGATGCCGGCTTTACGCTCAAGGCGGTGACTCTTGATGCCGAGGCGGTCGACAATTTTTATCATGGTCTTTCCAACGAGATCGTCTGGCCGCTGTTTCACGACCTGCAATCGCTGTGCAACTTCGAGCCGTCCTATTGGCGCACTTACAAGGAAGTCAACCGCAAATTTGCTGAAACGGTGTTCGCGGCCGGCGGCGCGCGCGACTTCATCTGGGTGCACGACTACCACCTGATGAATGTCGCGGCCGAGCTGCGCGTTCTCGGCTGCCGGTCAAAACTCGGTTTCTTCCTGCATATCCCGTTCCCGCCCCCCGATATTTTTTTCAACCTGCCGTGGCGGCTTGCGTTGCTGCGCGCGTTGCTGCAATACGACCTGATCGGGTTCCAGACGCTGCGGGACCGCCGCAATTTTATTCAGTGCCTGCGTCTGCTGATACACGAAACGGCGGTGCAGGGCAAGGGGCAGGTCGTTACGGTTACTGCCGGCGAGCGCACCGTCCGCGTCGGCAATTTCCCGATCGGCATCGATTACGGCGCATTCTCGCGCCAGGCGGATACCGGCGAAGTGGCGCGGCGGGCGCAGGAGTTACGCCGGCTGCTGCCGAAACGGAAACTCATCCTCGGTGTCGACCGTCTCGATTATACCAAGGGCATTCCGCACCGCCTGCAGGCCTTTCGCAACGCGCTCGAGCGCTATCCCGAGCTAAGAGAACGTATTTCACTGATCCAGGTGGTGGTGCCGAGCCGGGCGGACATTCCCCAGTATCGCGAACTCAAGACCCGCATCGAGCAGCTGGTGGGGCAGATCAATGGCGACTTTGCGCGCCCTGGCGGCTGGGTGCCGGTGTGGTATGTTTACGGCAGCCTGAGCCGGAACGATCTGCTGGCCTACTATCGCGCGGCCGATATTGCCCTGATCACGCCGCTCAAGGACGGCATGAACCTGGTGGCCAAAGAATATTGCGCGTGCAGTATCGAGCAGGAATGCGTGCTTATTCTTTCAGAGTTTGCCGGAGCCGCGGCGCAGCTGCAGCACGGCGCGCTGCTCGTCAACCCCTACGACGTCGAGGGTGTAGCCGACGCCATATACCGCGCATTCACAATGAACGATGATGAGCGCCGCGCGCGCATGCGACGGTTGCGCCGGTCGATCCGGGAATACGACATTTTCTGGTGGGTGGACTGCTTCCTGCGCGCCGTGATCGCCAGGGACCTCAGCGCGTTCCCCGTACTGGAGAATCACGCGGTCGAGGCCATGGCCGACTATGTGCCGATCTGACGGATTACCGCTTTCGATTCGGAAATCATGAGTGCACTCAACTACCTTCCGTCGTTTCCGCTGCCGCCGAACCCGCTTGCGCTGTTCGGTCTGCTGCTGCTCGCCGGCCTGATCGGGGGCGAACTCGTCAAGCGCGTGCTTCATCTGCCGCGCATCACTGGTTACGTGCTGATGGGCATGCTGCTCAGTGGTCTCGGGCTGCTCAATGGCAAGCTGATCGACGAGGCGTGGATTTTCGTCGATATCGCACTGGGGCTCGTTCTGTTCGAACTGGGGCGACGGCTGGATTTGAGATGGCTGCGAAGAGATCCTTGGCTGCTTGCCACCGGTATTTTCGAAAGCGCCTTGTCTTTCGGCTTTATTTATTTTGCGCTGATTTATTTCGATGTGCAGCCGCTGTATGCCGCGGTTGCGGCCGCGATCGGCATTTCCACCTCGCCGATGGTGGTAATGCTGGTAGCGCATGAGCAAGGCGCCGAGGGGCAGGTCACCGAACGCGCACTGCACCTGGTGGCGATGAACAGCGTGATTGCGTTCGTGCTGGTCACCATGCTGCTGTCGTGGATCCATCACGAATATCATGCAAGCTGGATCACGGCTGTACTGCATCCGGCTTATCTGCTGGTGGGGTCCCTGATCCTCGGTTATGCGGCAAGCATGCTGACGTTACTGCTGTCGCGCTGGCTCGGAAAAAGTGCGGAGCGCCATTTTGTGCTGCTGCTGGCGCTGATCGTGGTAACCGTGGGGGTGGCGCGCATGCTCGAGCTGTCGGTGCTGCTCGCGTTGCTCTCTTTCGGCGTCATGGCTCGCAACCTCGATGCGCGTCATGACTTGATGTCCGTCGATATCAGTCGTGTCGGCCAAATGTTTTTCGTGGTGTTGTTCGTGGTCAGCGGTGCGAAATTACAGCTTGCCGAGTTGGTTACGGGCGGTACGCTGGCGCTAATTTTCATCGTAGCGAGATTTGTCGGAAAATCGATCGGCGTGCTCAGTCTTACCCATTTCAGCGGAGTGCGCGCGGGCAGCGCCGGTATGTTGTGCATTGCATTGACGCCGATGTCGGTTCTTGCGCTGACGATGGTGCAAGGCACGGCAAGTCTTTATCCCGATTTCGCTGCCAGGCTCGCCACAATCGTGCTGTCTGCGGCATTGATCCTTGAGCTGATCGGGCCGCTAGCGGTGCAGTTTGCTCTGAAACAGGCCGGTGAAGCGCGGGAGGAGCAGCAATGAGCGACAACGAAATGGTATTCAAGCCGTCACCGGGATTTACGATCGGCGTTGAGCTGGAGCTGCAGATTCTCAACCCGCGCGACTACAACCTGGCGCGCGACGCGGCCGATCTCATCGGTTTGCTGGAGAAGCACCGGCATCCCGGAGAGATCAAGCCGGAGATCACAGAAAGCATGGTCGAGATCAACAGCTCGATTCACCGCAACCACGACTCGGTGCTGGGCGAGCTGCGCCTGGTCCGCGATGCGATGGTGCGGGCGGCGGAGCGGCTTAATTTGCGCATCGCCGGCGGCGGTTCGCACCCGTTCCACAAATGGAGCGAACGGCGTATCTATCCCACCGAACGTTTCAAGCGGATATCGAATCTCTATGGCTATCTCGCCAAGCAGTTCACGGTTTTCGGGCAGCATGTACATATCGGCTGTCAGAACGGCGATGACGCACTGTATCTGATCCACATGCTGTCGCGCTACGTGCCGCATTTCATCGCGCTGTCCGCCTCCTCGCCGTTCCAGCAGGGGCAGGACACGTGCTATCAGTCATCGCGGCTCAACACGGTGAACGCCTTTCCGCTGTCGGGGCAGGCGCCGTTCGTGCATTCCTGGGACGGGTTTCTCGAGTATTTCAGCAAGATGCGCGGCTTCGGCATTGTCGAAAGCATGAAGGATTTCTACTGGGACATCCGGCCCAAACCCGAGTACGGAACGGTCGAGATCCGGGTATTCGACACGCCGCTCACGGTGGAGCGCGCGGCACTGCTTGCGGCTTATGCACAGTCGCTGGCGCGCTATCTGCTGACCGAGCGGCCGCACGTGCCGTCGCGCGACGTTTATGCCCTCTACAACTACAACCGCTTCCAGGCGTGCCGCTATGGGCTCGAAGGCAGGCTGGTCGATGCCTATACCCAGCGGCACATCGGCTTGCGCGAGGACATGCTCGAAACGCTGCGGCTTGTCGAGCGCCATGCCGCCGAGCCGGGCAACGGCGCTGCGCTGGCACAGCTTGCCGCCGATGTCGCGGCCGGCGTGAGCGACGCCGGCTGGCTGCGCGAAACCTACCAACGCTGCCATTCGCTCAACGATGTCGCGCGCCTGCAAAGCGATTTGTGGATGGGGCACGCCGCGACTGCCTGAGAAAATATCCGGCCGTGACAAACAGACCGCTGAAAATCGGATTGTCGCCGCGCTTTCTGCACAACGCGCCGCCGGAGCTGGGCTTCAAGGGCAAGAAGCTGCAATATCTGGAACAATCGATTGCGCACTGGCTGATGACGGCGAATGCGCTGGTGTTCATGATTCCGTCGATCGAAGGCGGGGGGCTGCTGCGCCGCGGCAACATCCGCATCGCGGATTACGTGGAAGCGCTCGACGGCCTGGTGCTGCAGGGCGGAGCCGATGTGAGCCCTCTCACCTACGGCGAGACGCCGCTCAAGCCCGAATGGAACGGCGACCGCATCCGCGACATGTACGAGATCGACCTGTTGCAGGAATTCGTGTCCGCCGGCAAGCCGGTGCTTGGCATCTGCCGCGGGCTGCAGCTCATCAATGTCGCGTTCGGCGGCACGCTCTATCAGGATATTTCGTCCCAGCACGGCGACGAACTGGAACATCACGACCCCGATGCCTTTGACCGGCATTACCATTCGATCGCTTTCGTCGCCGGTTCCGGGCTAGCCAGACTTTATCCGAATCTCGGCGGCGCGCGCGTCAACAGCATTCATCACCAGGCGGTAAAGGATCTGGGCCAAGACCTCATGGTCGAGGCGCTCTCGGTGCCTGACGACATTGTGGAAGCGCTGCGGCTGCGCGGCTCCGGCTATGTGGTCGGCCTGCAATGGCATCCGGAGTTTCACGATCCCGACGACGCGTCCCTGCTGGATGGCACGGCCATCCTCACCGAGTTTCTGGCGGCGGCACGGCAGGTCTGCGAAAGCGGTGGCCGCTCCCCTGGTTTTTTCGGCGGGTCCGGCCGCTGAGCCGTTTTTGTTCTTTATTCATGAGTCATTGCCGGATGCTGGGCGGCGCCGGCGTTGACCGCGCATGTGATGGCGCGCAACATGTGGCAATATAGTTTGTCCAATGTATCGGGATCGCGATGTGGAGATGCCCGAGGAGGCTTGGTTTTTCCCGGAGGAATGCTGTGCCGCGTGGGCAACAACGGTGGGGCTGGGCGGGCGCGCTGTTCGGACTGGCGCTGGGGG
>JAIESJ010000184.1 GCA_019746155.1 Burkholderiales bacterium | reverse complement strand
TTGAGAAAGCCGCTGGCGGCGATCGCCTCGCCCATGCGATAGTCGTGCACCGGTCCTTCATGAAGCGGCGGCGCGTTTTCGTCGTAGCTCACTTCCCAGATCTCCGGGATATCCTTCAGCGCGGCGACGAAACTTCTGCGCGGCGCGGCGTCGTACACCGCGGACACGCGCGAACTCCGACCATTTTTGTCCTGTACCTTGAGTACTCTGACCGGTGAAAGATCGCGCGCATCCAGCACCACCAGCGTGTGCGGCAGGTAATTGGCGACCATCACGAAGCGGCCGTCGCCCGACACCGCGGCATTGCGGGTATTGATGCCGGCGCGTGTCTCGGCCACGGTCTTGAGGTTGTACAGGTCGTACTTGCCGATCCAGCCGTCGCGCGAGGCGAAGTAGACGTAGCGTCCGTCCGGGGAAAACTTCGGCCCGCCGTGCAGTGCAAACCGCGTCGCAAAGCGCGCCAGCGGCACGAACCGGTCGCCGTCGAGGATGGTCGCATGATGGTCGCCCGCCTCCACCACCACGAACAGGTTGAGCGGATCGGCGCCGAATACCGGTTTGTCGCCGAGTGTGCCCGGCTTGACGTGCTCGACGCGCGAAGCGCGGATTTGCTCGAGCCCCCATTCCGGCAGTTGCGGCAGCGGCGCATAAATAAAATCGACCAGTCCCTGAATTTCCCCGGAAGTAAGTTTGTCGCCGAAAGCCTGCATCTGGGTGGCAAATCGCCCGTCGGCAATGACTTTGCCGGCCTCCTGGCGCCGCAGCCGCCCCAGATTCTCCGGCAGCAGCGCCGGACCGCTGCCGCCCAGACGGTCCGCGCCATGGCAACTTGCACAATGCTGCTGGTAGACGCCGACTGCCGGCTGTGCCGACGCCAGCGCCGGCACCCCGACGAGAAGCAATGCCAATGTCAAACAGCGCGCCGGCTGCCGCTCCATCATCTCACCCCGCCCGCCGCCGGCGTGTGTAGGGCGTAATACTGATGCGCTCGCGCACAGTCGTCACCCCGATTTCCTCATCGCTGAGATAGCAGCCGGGATCCTCTTCCCACGGGTCGCCGGTCAGCTGCTGCGCCCGTACCCGCGTGTTGCCGCCGCAGATGTCGAAATAACGGCATGCCCCGCAGCGCCCCCTCACCCGGCGCGGGCTGGCCTTGAGGCCGGCCATCAGCGGATCGGAGATATCGCTCCAGATCGCGGAAAACGGCCGCTCGCGCACGTTGCCGAGACGGTAGTGCCACCACATGGTGTCGGGGTGGACATAGCCGAGGTTGTCGATGTTGGCGATGTTGACGCCCGAGCCGTTTCCGCCCCACTGCGCCAGCCTGCTGCGCACGGACTGCTCGAGGTGCGGAAAGTTGCGCCGCACCCAATACAGGAAGTACACGCCGTCGGCATCGTTGTTGCCGGTGACAAATTCCTTGTTGAGGCCGCGTTCGACGTAACGCCAGCAGGTGTCGAACAGCAGGTCCATTACCCGGCGCGAGGTTTCGTGACAGGCATCGGTCTTGCGGTTGACATTGCCGCGCCCGGCATAGTTAAGGTGCGAGAGATAAAATTTGTCGATGCGCTCATGCTCGATCAGGTCCAGCAGTGCCGGCAGGTCATGCTGATTGTCCTGAGTGACGGTGAAACGCACCCCGACCTTGATACCGGCATCGCGGCAGAGCCGGATCGCCGCGAGCGACCGGTCGTAGGCGCCGGCCCGGCGGCGGAAACGGTCGTGCGTGTCCTTGATGCCGTCGAGGCTGATGCCGACGTAATCGAAGCCCACGCCCGCAATGCGCCCGATATTGGAATCGTCTATCAGCGTGCCGTTGGTGGACAGGCCCACATAGAAACCCATGCTCTTCGCGCGCGCCGCGATGTCGTGGATATCGGGCCGCAGCAGCGGCTCGCCGCCGGAGAGAATCAGCACCGGGACGCCGAATGCTTTCAGGTCATCCATCACCGAGAATACCTGGCCCGTGCTCAGCTCGCCGGGAAAATCCGTATCGGCCGAAATCGAGTAGCAGTGCCTGCAAGCAAGGTTGCAGCGACGGATAAGATTCCAGATCACCACCGGCCCCGGCAGCCTCGCGCGCGGACCGGGCGCGGCCGGCCGGCGGAGTTCTCGCATGAATTGTGAAAGGCGAAACATGGCTCAGGCTTCCTTCAGCCGCAGGCCGGTTTTCTTCAGGATGCCCACGCTATACAACAACTGATGGCCATACGCCGCGTCACCAAGCATCGTATCGATGTCGGCGACCCTGTTCTCCACCTCGTCCCGGGTGCGGCCGTGTATCATCGCAAACAGGTTGTACGGCCACTGCGGCAGACAGCGGGCGCGGCGGTAGCAATGGCTTACGAAGGGCAGCGAACCGATGCGGATGCCGAAATCGTCGATCTGCCGGTCATCGACGTCCCATACCGCCATGCCGTTGGCCCGATAGCCCAGCGCATAGTGGTTGGGCACGGCGCCGATGCGGCGAATGACGCCGCGCTCCTGCATATGCCTGATGCGGGCCATGACTTCCCGTGGTTCAACGCCGACGCCCGCCGCGATCGCATGATAAGGCTGCGGCACCAACGGCAGCCCGCCCTGCATCGCAATGATGATGCGCCGGTCGATATTGTCGATCTGAGGCATGCCAGCAGCCTGTCGGACCTGGCCCCCATTCGCCGGAACGGGTGGCGTTAACGGATCGCCGTACCCGTCAAGCGGGTATTGAAAAGAATTGATCGACGCTTCGGCGCCAGGCTGCTTGAGCTTTTTTTCACCGCGTGACACGCTCAATCCCTCACCCCCGACCCCTCTCCCACGAGGAGAGGGGAGATTCGAGACGTAAATGAATGTCATTCATTTACGTCAAACTCGATAGAAAAGAAGCTTTGCATGTCGCAACACCATGTGGACCGGAACCAACGTCACTTGCATGGCGCTCTTTTCGCCTCGTTTCTTGGTTTTTCCATTTTAGGAGTTTGTCGGGGCCAAATCCGGCAAACTCCTAGGCCCGCAGTTCCAATCCCACAAAATATTCCCGCAGCTTCGGCAGGTTCAACACCTGGTGGCCGGTCTCGCGCTCGATGCGTGCGATGGCCTGCTCGATCTCCGGTTCCGTTTCGGTCGCCAGCACAAACCACATGTTGTAGCGGTGGTCGCGGCGATAGTTATGCGCCACCTCGGCATGGGCATTGACCAGCGCCGCCACTGTCTCGAAATCCGCATCCGGCACGCTCATCGCCGCCAGCGTATATGCGCCGCCCATGCGCTCGGCCTGGAAAAGCGGCCCGAACCGTGTCAGCACCTTGGCATCAAGCAGCCTTGCAAGCCGCTCGATGAGATCCGCTTCGTTCAGGCCGAGCCGCTGCGCGACACCGCGATAGGGGCTGTCCGTCACCGGGAACCCCCGTTGCAGGGTATTGATGATGGCACGATCCGTGTCATCCATTGGCTGCCACCTTCAGCCCGGAGTGCAGGTAGCGCGCGCCACTCTGCTTGAACCGCCGGCGACTGAACAACACCGCGTGAGGAAAGCGGTCGAGTCCGTGTTTCCCGTTGAGTTCGGCGATCCGGGCCAGGACCCCGTCCCGGCTGGTGCCATGAATCATGCAGTAGAGGTTATATGGCCACTCGGGAAGATGGCGCAGGCGCCGGTAGCACAGCGTTACGTATTGCGCTTGCGCCATGCTTGAGCCGATGCTGCGCACCTCGACATTGGGCACGTCCCACACCGCCATTGCATTGGCGCTGAAACCGAGCTCGTGGTGCCGCACGATCACTCCGAGGCGGTTGACAATGCGGTGTTCCAGCCACGCCGTCAGGGTCGCGATGACCGCCGGCTCGCTCAAACCGGCGGCTCGACCCAGTTCGGCATAGGGGCGTGCCACCAGCGACAGTCCTTTCTGCAGCGCTGCCGCAAGCGCGTGTTCCGATGCGCTGAATACAACCGGCGGCGGCGCCACCTCGCGCGGAATCCGCAGGCGTGTGCGCCCGGCGTCTGCCGGGGTACTGCCCGAGATATCGAAGCCCAGATCTGCGTGGTAGGCCTCCACCGTCGGCAGCGACAGCACGCGGCCGCAATCTGCAATCCGTCCGATCCGGCGCACCACGGTCTCAACATGACGTTCATCGGGCCCGGTGACGACAAACCACAGGTTGAAGCGGTGTTCGCGCTCGTAGTTATGATTGACTTCGGGGCAGGCGCTGACCATCCCGGCCACATCCGGCAGCCGCTCCCGCGGAACCGAAAGGGTGGCAAGTGTTGCCGCACCGATGCGTCCCGGAACAAAAGTCGCGCCGACCCGGCTTACCTTGCCGGCCATGATGAACCGCCTGAGCATTGAAATCACGTTCATTTCGGGTATTCCGAGCCGCGCGCCGATCTCCGCAAACGGGCGCGGCACGAGCGGCAGGCCGCGCTGGAAATCGTTCAGCAAGCGCTGTTCGAGCCGGTCCATTTCAGAACCCCGTGCGAAATGCCCGCGCGGAAAAAAAGATGCCGCTCGGCTTCTCCGCGGGAATTTCCGCAACTTGCACCAGATTCGCCGTGTCGTAGACGACGACCCGGTCGTCGTCGCGCGCCGAGATCCATACCGCCTCGCCGCGCGGCGTGAACTCCATGTGCAGCACCGCCTGTCCGGGCCTGAGTGTCACGACAATGTCGCGCCGCTCGGTGTCGATCACCTGCACGGTATCGTTGTGCGGCAGCGCAAAGTTCACCCACACCTGCCTGCCGTCGGGACGAGCGATGACGAATACCGGCTGGCCGGCAACGGCAATGCGGCCGGCTTCCTCCCATGTCCCGGTATCCACCACCAGCACCTCGTGACGCCCGACGGCCGGCACGAACGCAAAGCGACCGGCGATGGCCCAGCCTTCGAGATGCGGCATCTTGTAGACCGGTAGCCTGCGCTCGCCTTTGCCGTAGCCGGGCAGTATGCGCCTTACCCCGCGTTCCGGATGCCACAGATCAAGCAGCGCCAATCCGTCCTCGCCGAACAATCCGGCGAGGTAGTAGCGCCCGTCCGGCGTGACCAGCGCGTCGTAGGGCTCGCGTCCGGCGTCGCGAAACTTCGTCACCACCGGCCGGCGCGGATCGGCAAGATCGGCGAGCCAGATCTCGCCGGCCTCGAACAGACTGAAAATGAAGCGATTGTCCGGCGCATCCTCTAGACCCACGACCTTGGCGCGCTGCCCATCGCCGTACACCGCAGGAATGTCGGCAAGCAACTCGAGCGTGTCGGCGGAAAACACCTTGACGCCGCCCGGAACGTAGTTCGCCACCGCGACGAGCTTTCCGTCCTGGGACACCGCCCCGCCTATGCTGTTGCCCGCCTGTACCAGCCGGCGCTCGACGCGCGCGCGCAGCAGGTCGATCTTGGTGAGCCCGCCATCGCGCCCGAATACGAACGCGTAACGGCCATCGCGCGAATAAACGACGGAAGCGTGCGACAGGTCACCCAGACCTGCCACGGCCCCGATCACGGTGCGGTGCGTGGTATCGACGAGTTGGGCGCGGCCGGCGGCACGTTCGATCACCAGTCCGAGATCGCCCGTGCCGCGCAACGGCGGGTTCGCGCATCCCGCCACCAGCAAAGCGCACAGCGCCAGTCCTGGAATTTCAGCGCGCATCGGGAAAACCGCCCAGAAGCTGTTCCGCAATCCAAGCAGCATCGGCTTCGGACAGAAGCGGATACCATGCCGGCATCGGACTGTTGTCGCGACCGTGAAGGATGGCGAGCTTGAGATAATGCGGGGATTGGTGCGCGAGTGCCGCGGGGGTCAATGCGGGACCCAGGCCACCGGCGAGCGTCAGGCCATGACAGGAGCCGCAATCGTGGCGCACCATCTGCACGAGCTGTTTCTGGCGTTCCGCTCCAGGCGCCATGGCTGGCGGTCCGCCCGCACCCTGCCCTGCGGCTTGCGCCAGCGTTACCGCCAGCGTCAGCGCCGCCATCGCCACCGTTAACAGCAACAGTTTGAATGGATGCGGCAGGATGTAATCATCTCGGCGCGCCACGGTGGCCCCCTATCGCCCGGCATCGGCATCCCTCACAATGACAGGATCCACCCCACCATCAGCCTGATATCGGCATCGCCTACCTTGTCATTTGGCGGCATCGGTACCGGCCCCCACACTCCCTTGCCGCCTTCCTTGATTTTTTTCGCGAGCACCACGGCCGCATCCTTCTGGCCCTTGTACTTCTTCGCAACGTCCTTGTAGGCCGGGCCGAGAATTTTCTTGTCGGTGCCGTGACACTGCAGACAGTTATATTGCTTGAGCAGCGCTTCGACTTTTGCGGCGTCAGCCGCCACGGCTGGGGCGGGCATCGTG
Organism: Burkholderiales bacterium; assembly: GCA_019746155.1. Classification (GTDB taxonomy): domain Bacteria; phylum Pseudomonadota; class Gammaproteobacteria; order Burkholderiales; family SG8-41; genus CAKKQX01. The sequence continues at coordinate 2,984 of JAIESJ010000184.1, read as the reverse complement.
AATGACAGCACGGCTCCGCCCAGGACAGCAATCAGATGATTTCTCATGATTCCGCTCCCTTCAGTAAACGTCATGAGTTGTGTTGTAGACGTTGAACTTGCCAGTAGGCGTGATGAGCCTCGGATCCTTGATCACGGTCTTGAGCTTGCGCGTCCTGTCGTCGACGATCACGATCGCGGATTCCTGATTCTTGGCGCTCCACACCGCGAACCATACTTCATCGCCGTTCTTGTTGTATTCCGGTTGCACCACCCGCTTTGCGCCCTCTCCGACTCCGGCCCATTCGGCGATCGGCAGGATCTGCGGTGTCTTGTCAAGGTTCTGGATGTCAAACACCGCAACCGACTGGCTAATCTTGGCGTCCGGATTGAGCGGGGTGTCCACCCACAGGTTCTTCGATTTGGGATGGGTCTTGATGAACAGCGATCCGCCACCCTGGCCCTTGAGTGTCTGCACCACTTTCCAGGCGTTCTGCCTGTGCTTCACCGGATCAGTGCCGATCAGTGAGATGGTCTCGTCGCCGAGGTGTCCGGTCGCCCACACCGGGCCGTATTTCGGATGCACGAAGTTGGCACCACGTCCCGGATGCGGGATCTTGCCGACCTCGATCAGCCTAACGAGCTTGCCTTCCTTGGCATCCATCACCGCGATCTTGTTCGACTGGTTCGCCGCCACGAGGAAGTAACGTTTGGTCGAGTTCCAGCCGCCATCATGCAGAAATCTGGCGGCGCCGATCGTGGTCACCTTGAGATTGTCGATATCTTCGTAATTGACGAGCAGGATCTTGCCGGTCTCCTTGACGTTGACGACGAACTCAGGCTTGAAATGCGAGGACACGATCGAGGCCACCCGCGGTTCCGGGTGATATTCCTGCGTATCGACCGTCATGCCCCGGGTCGAGACGATCTTCAACGGCTCGAGCGTGTCCCCATTCATGATCGTGTACTGCGGCGGCCAGTACGAGCCGGCAATCGCATACTTGTCTTCGAACCCTTTCTTCTTGTATTTCGAAGTGTCCACCGAGCGTGCCTCGAGACCGATTCGGATTTCAGCGACGTTATCCGGCTTCTCCATCCACAGATCGATCAGATTCACCTTGGCGTCGCGTCCGATCACATAAAGATAGCGCCCCGAGGCCGACAGCCTGGAAATGTGCACCGCATAACCGGTCTTGACGATATTGATGATCTTCTTGGTATCGCCATCGATCAGCGCCACTTCACCGGTATCGCGCAGCGTGGTCGAGAACAGGTTTTCAATGTTGTACTTGTTCATCTTCTTCTTCGGGCGCTGCTCCGGCGGCACGATCACTTTCCACGTTGCCTTCATCTCGGCCATGCCGAATTCCGGTGGTTGCGGCGGGGTCTGCTGAACGTAGCGCGCCATCAGGTCGACTTCCTGCTCGGTCAATTCCCCTGATGTTCCCCAGTTCGGCATGCCGGCCGGCGATCCGTAGTTGATGAATACCTTCAGATACTCCGTACCTTTGGTCAGCGTGATGTCGGGTGTAAGCGGCTTGCCGGTTGCCCCCTTGCGCAGCACACCGTGACAGCCGGCGCAGCGCTCGAAATAAAGCTGGCGACCGTGCTCGAATTCCGCTTTGGTCATGGCGGGCGCCTTGGGGTTGATGTCTTGATGCATTTCGACTCCGGCTAGCGGGGAGCCGCCTGCCTGATACCGCAGTTCCTCCTGAGTGACTCCGGGGGGAGTTTTCGGTTTATCCTGTGCAAGCGCGATACCCGCCGTCAGCGGTACCGTGGTGGCGGCCGCAAGCAAAAAAGCAATGGATAAGCGTCTGGGCGTCATGGCTTGGCTCCTGATGCAGGTTGGCAAGAAAAAAGAGGCAAATCATCGGGCATCAGCATCCTGCCACTACCGGTTTTATTCCTTGATACACATCAAGGTTATTCCAGGACCCGCGCCATAGAGTAATGCTGAAGCGTGGGCGACAAGCGGCTTCTTCCCGCCGTCTGGCGGTTTCGCGCTAAGACAGTGTGGGGTGACGTCACTACTGCCAAAAGAGAGGGGACAGCGTTGGGCGCAGACGGCGAGCCGCTTTGCGGCAAGGTTTATCTGGTCGGCGCGGGGCCGGGAGATCCTGAACTGCTGACACTGCGCGCATTCAGGGTACTAGGCCTCGCCGATGCGGTGCTTTATGATCACCTCGTCAACAGCGAAATCGTCGGGCTCGCGCGGCGCGGCGCACAGCGCATCTATGTGGGGAAGGAACGCTCGAACCATACGCTGCCGCAGCACGAGATCAATCATCTGCTGATCAAGCTTGCCAGGCGCGGCCATCAGGTGGTGCGGCTCAAGGGCGGCGATCCGTTCATTTTTGGCCGGGGCGGCGAGGAAATAGAAACACTGGCGCTATGCGGCGTACCCTTCGAGATCGTGCCAGGAATCACGGCGGCGTCCGGCGTGGCGGCCTATGCCGGCATCCCGCTCACACACCGTGATTGCGCGCATGCCTGCGTGTTCGTCACCGGCCACCTCAAGGACGGGAGCGTCGATCTCGACTGGCAGGCGCTCGCGCGGCCGCTGCAGACGATCGTGGTCTATATGGGATTGCTGAGCCTGCCGAAACTGTGCCAGGAACTCATCACGCATGGCCTGCCGCAAACAACGCCCGCCGCAGTCATCCAGCAAGGCACGACGGCTGCCCAGCGCGTCGTCACCGGCACACTCGTCACACTACCGGCCAAGGTTGCACGGGCGCGGCTGAAGCCGCCCGCGCTGATCATCATCGGCGAGGTCGTCAGACTGCACGCGCGGCTTGCCTGGTTCAATGTATCGATCGATCGCTTCGACACCGCACTCGCAGCCCCGGCATGACACGGGCAGGCACGGCGACTTCGCGCATGGTGTGCGCCTGAGTCGAAACAGATTCCCGAGAATGGTCATCGTGCATTAGCAAAGTCCGCACCATCACGCACCCATCACTTTTCTTGATGCCAATCAAGGACTGCATTCGGCCGAGAAGC
>JAIESJ010000259.1 GCA_019746155.1 Burkholderiales bacterium | reverse complement strand
GTGAGGGGCGGGTGGTTTCAATCCTTGCCGCTCGCATTGGCATTGAACGCCGTGAAGAACTGCTCCGCCATTTTTTTCGCCACGCCGTCGATCAGCCGCGCGCCGACCTGCGCCAGCTTGCCGCCGATCATCGCTTTCACGGCATAACCGAGCCGGGTGCCTTCGGCTTCGGGTGAAAGCTGCACATTGGCCTGGCCCTTGGCGAAACCGGCCACGCCGCCCTGGCCTTCGAACACCAGCGTATAGGCGCGTGGCGGATCGACGTCGGAGAGCGTCATTTTGCCTTTGAACTTGGCGGAGACGGGGCCGACCTTGGCCGTCATGGTGATCTGGTATTCGGTGTCGGAGATCTGCTCTATCGTTTCGCAGCCGGGGATGCAGTCCTTGAGAATGGCCGTGTCGTTGAGCGCGCGCCAGGTTGCGTCTTGTGTCAGAGGAATCAGCTGTTCTCCGGTCATTTCCATTGCGGTTGTCCTGTTCGTGTAGCGATCGTCGCGCCATCTTACCGGATGCATCGGGGACCAGCCAGCGCGGATGCCAGCTGTGCGAGGCTCTTCAGATTGTGTACCGGCAGGAAATCATCGACGTGCGGTAACATCGCGCGCACGCCGGCGGGTTTCGCCTCGAATCCCGCGTAGCGCAGCAGGGGGTTCAACCAGATCAGCCGGCGGCACGACTTGTGCAGACGCTCCATTTCCTGCGCCAGTCCCGTGCCGGCGTCGCGATCGAGGCCGTCGGAAATCAACAGCACGACCGCGCCCTGGCCGAGCAGACGCCGCGACCAGCGCCGGTTGAATTCCGCCAGGCAGGCGCCGATGCGCGTGCCGCCGGACCAGTCCTGCACCGTCCGGCCCACGTGCGCGAGCGCGGCGTCGACGTCGACGTGGCGCAGCTGCCGCGTGATGTTGGTGAGCCGCGTGCCGAAGGTCAGCACGTGCACGCGGTCGCGATCGTTGGCGAGCGCGTGCAGGAACACGAGCAGCATGCGCGTGTAGCCGCTCATCGAGCCCGAAATGTCGGCAAGCGCGACCAGCGGCGGCGCGCGCCGGGTCGCGATACGGCGTTTGAGGGGAATGATGGCGCTGTCGCCGCGCAAGGCGGCGCGCAGGCTGGCGCGCAGATCGGTGCGGGGTCCGCGTGCATCGCCGCGGAAACGCCGCGTCGGCGCCTCGCGCAGCGCCATGCGCATGCGCGCGATCGCAGCGCGCGCTTCGGCAAGTTCAGCCGGCGACATCGATTCGAAGTCCTTGGTCTGCAGCACTTCGCGCGGCGAGAAGGTGAGTGCGGCATCGATCTCGACCTGCCGTTGCGGCGCACCGTCGTCGTGGGCCGGACGCCGCGGCAGCAGCGCTGCCGCCACGCGCTCGCTGAGTGGCGGTTTCGGTTCGGCGCCGCGCCCATAGACTTGCGGCAGCATGAGCTGCATGACGCGCTCGAGCAACCGCGGGTCGCGCCAGAAGATGTGAAACGCCTGATCGAACAGCGCCATTTGCTCGTGGCGGTCGATGAAGACTGCTGCCAGCGTCCAGTAGAAATCATCGCGGCGCGCCACGCCCGCGATTTCAAGCGCGCGCAGCGCGTCGATCACGCGGTCGGGACCGACGGGCAGTCCCGCGCCGCGCAGCACGCGCACGAAGTGCATCACGTTCTCGGCGAGCTTGCCCCCTTCACCCTTCACCCTTCACCCTTCACCCTTCACCCTTCACCCTTCACTATTTTCAGGCGGCGAGTTCGATTTTCACCTGCCTGAGAATGGCGGCCGCTGCGCTACCCTGGATTTTCGCGATGTCGTCCTGGTACTTGAGCAGCACGCCCAGCGTGTCGTTGACGGTATCGGGATCGAGTGCGAGCGCGTTCAATGCGGTCAGTGCCTTGGCCCAGTCTATGGTCTCCGCCACACCGGGCAGCTTGAAAAGGTCCATGCCGCGTAATTTATTAACAAAAACAACGACTTCCTGAGACAGCCGGTGCGGTGCTTCGGGTGCCTTGCGGGCGAGGATCGCCAGCTCGCGCGCCGCATCGGGATAATTCACCCAGTGATACAGGCAGCGGCGCTTCACCGCGTCGTGGATTTCGCGCGTGCGGTTGGAGGTGATGACGACGACCGGCGGCTCTTGCGCCTTGATGGTGCCGATTTCCGGAATGCTCACCTGCCAGTCGGACAGCACTTCCAGCAGATAGGCCTCGAACGGTTCGTCGGTGCGATCAAGCTCGTCGATCAGCAATACCGGAGGCGCTTCGCCACCGCGAAGCGCCTGAAGCAGCGGCCTTTCGATCAGGAATTTCTCCGAGAATATGCCTTGCCTCAGCTCATCCCCGTGTGCGCGCCGCACGTGCCCCGGTGTTTGCCGGGGGAATGTATTCGTCTCTTTGTTATCTTTAATCAGATTGGCTGCTTCTGCCAATCTGATTTCGAGCATTTGCCGCGGGTAATTCCATTCATAGACCGCGGAGGCGATGTCGAGCCCCTCATAGCACTGCAGGCGCACCAGCTTGCGGTCGAGCGCGCGCGCCATGACCTTGGCGACTTCGGTCTTACCTACGCCCGCTTCGCCTTCGAGAAACAGCGGCCGCTGCATGCGCAGCGCGAGAAACAGCGCGGTCGCAAGGCTGCGCTCGGCGACGTAATCGTGCGCCGCGAGCAAGGCGAGTGTTGCGTCGATGGAATCAGGGAATGCCGTGGGCACGACTACAAACCTTTAGCCACGGAGAACACAGAGGTCACAGAGAAAAAACCTGATATGAGGCAAGGTGTCGTGGATCATGCTGTTCGGTGTTGGTCATTCGTTCTCTGTGTTCTCTGTATCCTCTGTGGCAAATGATTCTACTTGCCGGAAAGCGCCGCTGTCACCGCGCGTTGCGCGATGACGGTGATGAGGTGCGAGCGGTACTCGGCGCTCGCATGGATGTCGGAGTTCAATTTGTCGGCCGCCACGCGCACCTTGGCGATCGCCTCGGGTGCGAATTTCCCGGCGAGTTTCTTTTCCATCGGCTTCACGCGGAACACGCAGCTTGCCGCGCCGGTCACCGCGACGCGCACCCGGCCTGCCGTTTCCGCCACGAACACGCCGACGATGGCGTAGCGCGAGGCAGGGTTCCTGAACTTCACATAGGCGGCACGCGTGGGCAGCGGGAAGGCGACTGCGGTGATGATTTCGTCGGGCTTGAGCGCGGTTTCCATCAGTCCCTTGAAAAACCGGTCGGCGGAAATTGCGCGCTTGTTGGTGTGGATCACGGCGTCCAGCGCCAGTACCGCGGCCGGATAGTCGGCGGCCGGGTCGTTGTTGGCGAGTGCGCCGCCGAGCGTGCCGAGGTTCCGCACCTGGCGGTCGCCGATGCCTGCGGCAAGCTGCGCGAGCGCCGGTATGCCCGTCATCACCTCTTTCGCTGCGGCGACTTCGGCGTGGCGCGCCATGGCGCCGATGATGAGCGTCGTGCCTTCGAGCCGGATGCCGCGCAGTTCCGCTATGCCGCCGAGATCGACCAGCACCGGCGGATCGGCGAGGCGCATTTTCAAGGCCGGGATCAGGCTTTGCCCGCCGGACAGCGCCTTCGCCCCCTCGGTCTTGCGCAGCAGCGATGCCGCTTGCTTGAGGGTCGCGGGGCGATGGTATGCGAATGCGTACATGGCCGATCCTCCTACGCTTTTTTGCCCGGCCGCGCGGACCGGATCGCGCGCCACACGCGCTCGGGCGTGGCGGGCATTTCGATGTCGCGCACGCCGAGATGCGCGAGCGCATCGACGACGGCGTTGATCACCGCCGCCGGCGCGCCGATCGCGCCAGCCTCGCCGCAGCCCTTGACGCCGAGCGGGTTGTGCGTGCACGGTGTTTCCCGGGTGCCGACCTTGAACGAAGGCAGATCGTCGGCGCGCGGCAGCGCATAGTCCATGTAAGTGCCGGTCAGAAGCTGCCCCGACTCGGGATCGTAGACGCAGCCTTCGAGCAGCGCCTGGCCGATGCCCTGCGCGAGCCCGCCGTGCACCTGGCCTTCGACGACCATCGGGTTGATGATCTTGCCGAAGTCGTCGACCGCCGTGAAATTCACAACCTGGGTAACGCCGGTTTCAGGGTCGATCTCGACTTCGCAGATATGGCTGCCGGCGGGATAGGTGAAGTTGGTCGGGTCGTAGAACGCCGACTCGTTCAGTCCGGGCTCGAGCCTGTCGAGCGGGTAGTTGTGCGGCACGTAGGCCGCGAGCGCGACTTCAGCGAGCGTTTTCTTGCGGTCGGTGCCGGCGACCTGGAACGCGCCGTCCCTGAACTCAATATCGGCTTCGGCGGCTTCGAGCAGGTGCGCGGCGATCTTCACGCCCTTGGCGATCACCTTGTCGAGCGCTTTCACGATGGCGGTGCCGCCCACCGCGATCGAGCGCGAGCCGTAGGTGCCCATGCCGAACAGGATGCGCCCGGTGTCGCCGTGCACCACGTCGACGTTTTCGACCGGAATGCCGAGGCGGTCGGCCACCACTTGCGCAAACGTGGTCTCGTGGCCCTGGCCGTGGCTGTGCGAGCCGGTGAACACCGTCACGCTGCCGGTGGGGTGGACGCGGATCTCGCCTGCTTCGAACAATCCCGCGCGTGCGCCGAGCGCGCCCGCGATGTTGGACGGCGCTAGCCCGCAGGCTTCGATGTAGGTCGAGTAGCCCAGGCCCCTTAACTTGCCGCGCTGCGCGGCCGCCTTGCGCCGCGCCTCGAAGCCGGCGACGTCGGCCAGTTCAATAGCCGCGGTGAGCGTGGCATCGTAGTTGCCGGTGTCGTAGCACAGCGCGACCGGCGTCTGGTACGGAAACGTGGTGATGAAATTGCGGCGCCGGATCGTTGCTCGGTCGATGCCCATTTCGCGCGCGGCGGTTTCGACCAGCCGCTCGACCACGTAGGTCGCTTCGGGACGGCCCGCGCCGCGGTAGGCGTCGACCGGCGCGGTGTGGGTGAAGACCGCGGTCACTTCGCAGTAGATCGCGGGCGTCGTGTACTGGCCCGCGAGCAGCGTGGCGTAGAGGATGGTCGGGATGCACGAAGCGAAGGTCGAAAGATAGGCGCCCAGGTTGGCGGTGGTGGCGACGCGCAGCGCCAGGAACTTGCCGTCCTGGTCGAGCGCGAGCTCGGCGCGCGTCACATGGTCGCGCCCGTGCGCGTCCGACATGAACGATTCCGAGCGCTCGGCGGTCCACTTGATCGGGCGGCCCACCTGTTTCGCGGCCCAGGTGATCACCGTTTCCTCGGCGTAGAGGTAGATCTTGGAACCGAAGCCGCCGCCGACGTCAGGCGCGATCACGCGCAGCTTGTGCTCGGGCAGGCCCAGCACGAAAGCGGCCATCAGCAGGCGTTCGACGTGCGGGTTCTGGCTGGTGACGTAGAGCGTGTAGGCGTCGTCGGCGCGCGCGTAGCTCGCCACCGCCGCCCGCGGCTCGATGGCGTTGGGAATGAGCCGGTTGTTGATGAATTCGAGCGTGGTGACGTGCGCCGCCTGCGCGAAGGCCTGGTCCACCGCCACCTTGTCGCCCAGCGCCCATACGTAGCAGGTATTGTCGGGCGCGCTGTCGTGCACCACGGGCGCGCCGGGCTTGCGTGCATCGGCGGGACTCACCACTGCGGGCAGCACTTCGTAATCGACTTCGATCAGCTCGGCCGCGTCTTTCGCCTGGTTGAGGGTCTCGGCGATGACGACTGCAACCTGGTCGCCGACGTGGCGCACCTTGCCCTGCGCCAGCGGCGGATGCGGCGGCTCTTTCATCGGCTGGCCGTTGACGTCGGTGATGAGCCAGCCGCAGGGCAGCCCGTTGACCCTGGCGCGGGCGAGATCTTCTCCGGTGAAGACGGCGACCACGCCGGGCGCCGCCCTGGCCCTGCTCGTGTCGATGCCGCGTATCTTCGCGTGGGCATGCGGAGAGCGCAGGAAACAGGCGTGAGTCTGTCCTGGCAGCGTCACGTCGTCGGTATAGGTGCCGGTCCCGGTGAGAAAGCGATAGTCCTCCTTGCGCTTGATCGACTGGCCGATCACGGGTGCGTTCATGCCTGGCCTCCCTGCTTCAGCGTCGCCGCGGTAGTGTCCGCAGCCATCCGGGCTGCGGCAGCCTGCACCGCCTTGACGATGTTGTGGTACCCGGTGCAGCGGCACAGATTACCGTCGAGCCCGGCGCGGATGACTTCTTCCGCGGGATGGAGATGGCGCTGCACGAGATCGATTGCGTTCATGACCATGCCCGGTGTGCAGAAGCCGCACTGCAAGCCGTGGTGCTCGCGAAAAGCGGCCTGCATGGGATGCAGCCCGCCGTCGACGCCGCGCACCCCTTCGATGGTGAGGAGCGTTGCGCCCTGTGCCTGCGCGGCGAGGATGTTGCACGCCTTCACCGCATGACCGTTCAGGTGCACCGTGCAGGCGCCGCACTGACCGGTGTCGCACCCGACGTGAGTGCCGGTCAGACGCAGGTTTTCGCGGATGAACTGCGCCAGGAGCGTGCGCGGATCGATCTCTGCCGTGACCGGTTTGCCGTTGACAGTCATAGAGACGGTGATGTTCATGATCTCCCCCACATCGTGCGAACGGTTCTTGCCTGCGTGCAGCGCCTGGGGGGCGAAGCGGAAGGCGGAACCGGGTTTTAACCCATGCTAACGCAGGCCTGTGACTGGCGCAACCGTGATGGCCCGGCTTGCGGCAGGATGCTCAACGCTTGCCCGACGGCCGCAATAGCGGGCACTCGCGCGCGAGTTTTTTTAGTCTGGACGAAGCGACGACACGGTGCTCCTTGACGTAGATTTCGTGATTGTTTTCCACGTCGTCCAGGCGATACAGATAATTGACCATCAGCCCGGCGGAGTGCTGCATGCCGTGCTTCGAGGTGTCGGCGAGCCAGTTCAGGCGCTCGAGCCGCGCACCGTTGCCGAGATGAAACCGCGCCACGCCGTCCACCGGCTCGTCGTTCTGCCTGGCGTGGATGAGATAATAGGCGCACAGCGGCATGAGCAGCTTTTGCATGCGTTCGGCGGCGCTCGTCTGCTTGAACCATTCCGGCTCTTCCAGACGCTTGAGTTCGTCGAGCGCGCTGCGGCCCGCCGGAATCGCGGCAAGCTGTTCGGTGGCGCCCGCGAGCCAGTTGCGGAAGCCGGGCACCGGTGACAGCGTAGCGAAGGTCTTGATGCGCGGGAACTCCCGTCCGAGTTGCTGCGCCACCTGCTTGATGAGGAGGTTGCCGAAGGAGATGCCGCGCAGCCCCCGCTGACAGTTGGTGATCGAATAAAAAACCGCGGTATTCGCCGCCTGCGGATCCGACACCGGCGAGTCGAGGTCGAGCAAGGGCTGCACTGCGTCGCTCATGCCTTTGGTGAGCGCGACCTCGATGAAAATCAGCGGTTCGTCCGGCAAGGCCGGATGAAAGAACGCGAAGCAGCGGCGGTCGGCCTCCAGGCGCCGCTGCAGGTCGCGCCAGCCCGTGATTTCGTGGACGGCCTCATACTTGATGAGCTTTTCGAGGATAATCGCCGGTGTGTGCCAGTCGATCCGCTCCGGGGTGAGAAAGCCGCGGTTGAACCACGAGCTGAACAGATGCGCGAGATCGGCGTCGATACCCTTCCATTCCGGATGGGCCTTCAGCGCGGTCAGCAGCCGCTCCCGCATGCCGACCAGGGCAGCGGTGCCGCCGGGAGCCATGTTGAGCCGCCGGAACAGTTCCTGCCGCGGCGGTTCGACCAGCTGAAACAGCCTGATCAGGGTGTCCGAAGACGGCTGCGCGCAATAGTCCTGGCAGGCGCGGGTGAGTTCGTCGGGGTCGGGAGAGAATTCGGAGGCCAGCAGGTCGAACAGCGCCGGCAACGCGGTTTCGGGCAGGCTTTGATAGGTGGCCAGCGCTTCCCGCGCCAGCGCCGCGCCCGACACTTCACCGCGCTCGGACAGCAGGGAATGGTAGAGTTCGACGACTTGCTTCGCCTTACGGTCGGCGCGGGCGCGCTCGTTGGGGTGAACGACCGAGCGGATGATGCGCTTGAGGAAAGAGGGGGCATTCATGAGATCTCAGATGATAACAAACCCGCGCCGAGAGGGCGAAGCATTACGGCTGGCGAACCCGGGTTTGGCAGCCGCGTTACCGTTCACTATATAATAATCCCCTCGCGTTGACGGTAGGCGGTCCGCCGGGGCAGGATACAAGATAAGGCGATCGCAGCGTATTTCTCTGGAGGCTATCTTGGACAGCGTCGATACCGAAGTGATCAAGAGCGCGGCGGCGTGGCTTGCCGCCGGCCGCAAAGCCACGCTTGCGACGGTAGTGAAGACCTGGGGGTCGGCACCGCGCCCCATAGGCGCGATGCTGGCGATTCGTGACGACGGCTTGGTAACGGGGTCGGTATCGGGCGGCTGTGTCGAGGACGATCTCATCGGGCGCGTACGCGCCCGTGAGCTTGCCGGCGGCAAGCCCGAGGTCGTGACCTATGGCGTTACCAAGGAGCAGGCCGAGCGTTTCGGGCTGCCCTGCGGCGGCACCCTGCAGATCGTGCTTGAACCCTTGTCGGCGCGCTCCGGACTGAGTCAGCTGCTTGAAACCGTCGAACGCCACGAACTGGTTGCGCGCACGCTCGATCTCAAAAGCGGCGCGAGCGCGCTGACGCCCGCCAAATGGTCGGACGTGCTCGAATTCGATGGTGCCGTGCTCAAGACCGTCCACGGTCCGCGCTGGCGGCTTTTGATCATCGGCGCGGGCCAGCTGTCGGGCTATCTTGCGCAAATGGCCCAGGCGCTCGATTACCAGGTGACGGTGTGCGATCCGCGCGAGGAGTACGCCAACGGCTGGAGCGTGCCGGGCGTGGAGCTGAACCGCGGCATGCCGGATGATGTGGTGCTGGCGATGAACATGGACGCCCACACCGCGGTGGTCGCGGTCACCCACGATCCCAAGCTCGACGACATGGCGCTGCTGGAAGCGCTCAAGTCGCCCGCGTTCTATGTCGGCGCGATCGGCTCCAGAATCAACAACGACAAGCGCCGCCGGCGGCTCGCGGAATTCGACCTCGCTGCCGAAGAAATCGCGCGGCTGCGCGGTCCGGTGGGCTTGCCGATCGGCAGCCGCACCCCGCCCGAGATCGCGGTATCGGTGCTGGCCGAAATGACGGCGGTGCGGCGCGGCGTTTCACTCGCGGCCGTGGGCGCGCCGGCTGCCGCGGCCGCGGTGCGTACCGATCCGCTGGCGTGCGGATGATTCCCGGTGGCGCGTCAGGAGTGGGTGTTTCTGGCGCACTCGATCCAGCCG
>JAIESJ010000127.1 GCA_019746155.1 Burkholderiales bacterium | reverse complement strand
CGGCAAGGTCTACAACGTGCCGGTGGTCGCACTACTGGGCGGTGTCGTGCGAACGAGTATTGGCGTGTCGCGCAGCGTGCCGCTCGCCGCGCCTGCCGAGGTCGCCAAGGCGGCAGAGAAGCTGGTTGAGACCGGCTATAAGATGATCACGGTCAAGGCCGGGCTCGACCTCGCGGCGGACCTGCAGCGGGTCAAGGCGGTACGGAAAGCGGTGGGTGATGACTTTCCCGTCGAGGTCGACGCCAATCAAGGCTATCGCGCGGATGTTGCCGTGCGGTGGCTATCGAAGATGGAAGACTACGACATCGAGAACGTCGAGCAGCCGTGCCCGTGGTGGGATATTACTGGCATGGCGGAGGTCTCGCGCGCGCTGCGCTGCACGGTGACCGCGGACGAGAGTGTCTTATGCCCCGCGGAAGCAATGAATTTCGTCCGTCATCAGGCGGCTGACGCGTTTACGATCAAAGTTGCAAAATGCGGAGGGTTTCTGCAGGCGAAGCGGATTGCCGAGTTGTGTTCGGAGTCAGTTTGATGCGGCGCTGGGGAGGCCAGAGTAGAGTGCATATCAGTTGAGGAAGGGAACATGAGCTCACAATCGATCTACCTCGTTCTCGACATGGAGAACGACCTGATTCACGAACACGGGCCCAACGGCAAGGCGCCTTTCGGCCAGCAGGCGAAGGAACGCGGCATCATTGGCAAGACGCGCGAGGCTATCCGCAAAGCCCGCGCCGCCGGTCTGCCCATCGGCTACGTCCGGGTCGGGTTCTCGCCCGATTATCGCGAGTGCCCCGACACCTCGCCTGTGTTCACCGCCGCGCGCAAGAACGGGCTCTTCAAGCTCGGCACCTGGGGCACCGAAATCCACCCCGACCTCGCGCCGGAGCCGGCCGACTTTCAGATCGTCAAGCACCGTGTGAGCCCGTTTTATGGCACCGATCTCGAGCCCATCCTGCGCGCGCGGGGCATTCGCCGCATCTACGCCTCCGGCGTCTCGACCAATGGGGTGGTACAGGCCATCGTCCGCGAAGGCCACGACCGCGACTACGAAGTGGTCGTGCTCGAGGATTGCTGCAGCGCTATGTCGCAGAGCGAGCACGTGTGCGCGATCGAGGGTCTCAAGCGCTACTGCACCGTCACCACGAGCACCGAGGTCGAGTTCAAGTAAAGGGCGGCGGCGTGCTCAGGACTCCAGCGCTTTGCGCACGGTGACACGGTCGATCGAGGGATTGATGAGCTGGATGAAGCGATACGCATAATTCCTCAGGTAGCCGTTCTTCCGCAACATAATCACGGCCGTCGAGGGCTCGAACAGGTTGTCGACGTTGCGCGCGGCGAGTCCCTTGTCGCGCGCTGGATCAAAGGTAAGCTCCTGCAGAAAGGCAACACCGATCCCCTCAGCCACGTACGCCTTGACGACCTCCGCATCGATTGCCGTCAGTACGACGCGCGGCTTGATGCCGTTGCGCTCGAACGCCTCCATCACTCGCCAGCCCGAGCTGAACTTCTGGTCGTAGACCACGATGGGATACTGCGCGATCGACTTGAGGTCTAGCTTCTTCCGTCGCAGCAGCGGGTGCCCCGTCGGCGTGATCAGCAACCGCCGCACTTTGTAGGCCGGGATGCAGACCACGTTCGGCTGCATCGCCTTGGGTCTCGCGCTCAATCCCAGGTCCACCTTCGCGGTCGAGACCAGCTCCGCGATTTCGGCCGGATCGCTGTGCCGCAGCAAGAACGACACATCCGGGTACTCCTGGCAGAACAGCTTGATCACGCGCAATAGCGTGTAGCGCGCATGGCTGTGCGTGGTGGCGACGGTAAGCTGGCCGGTATTCGGGCTCAGCACGGCGCCACGGATGCTTGCGAGCTGGCCCGCGTCGCTGGCAATGCGCTTGGCCACGTCGAACACCGCCTGCCCGCCCGCCGTGAGCCCGAGTATTCGGTTGCGCTTGCGCGCGAGCACCTCAAAGCCTAGCTCCTGCTCGAGCGCGTGGAGCTGTTTGCTCATCCGCGGCTGCGAGGTGCCCAGCGATGCTGCGGCGCGGGAAATGCTGAACCCGCAGTCGACGATCGCGCACAGGTAAGTGAACTGAGTCAAACGCACGATTCGAGTATGCCGTTTTGGGATGCTGTAATAACATTCTATTCATTTTCTGGAATTCTTGCATTTGCTACGATCCTCCGGCAGGCAGCGCTGTGTCCACAACTCGCAAAGCCACAGGAGGAACGATGGGGGAGGCAGTCGACTACGCCGTGCGCGACCACATCGCGTACATCACCTTGAACCGTCCGGACAAAAAGAACGCGATCAACCGCGCCATGCGCAAGGAAATCCAGGACGCGTTCATGGACGTGAAGTACAACCGGGACATTTGGGTCGCCATTCTCACGGCGAACGGCGACACCTTCTGCTCCGGCAAGGACCTCTTCGAGAAAATCCCGCCCGAGATGGAAAGGGGCGACGTCATGACCAATGACGAGCTCTACCTCTTTCAGCGCGACACCTACAAACCGTTCGTCGTCGCCCTCAATGGCCCCTGCCTTGCCCAAGGCGGCGGCTTCGCGTTGAACGCCGACATCGTGGTCATGTCCGAGCGCGCCAGCATCGGCTGGCCGCAGGTGAAGCGCGGCATTTCGTCGGTGAGCGGTCCCTCGTTTCTACCGCATGCGGTTCCCTGGAACATTGCCATGGCGTATCTCGTGCGTGGCAAGTTCATTAATGCCGAGGAGGCCTACCGTTTGGGCCTCGCCAACGAGGTTGTACCGCACGATCAACTGATGCCCGCGGCCGAGCGCTGGGCGCTCGAAATCCTGGAAAGCGCACCGCTCGCGGTGCAGGCGATCAAGGAAGCCGGGCGCCGCGGACTCGAGGTACCGGTGGAAACTCGCGTCTACATGGCACGCGACGTTGCCAACCGGGTGCTGTTGAGCGACGACTCGAAGGAGGGCGTGCTCGCCTTCCGCGAGAAGCGCGCGCCGAAATGGAAGGGCCGCTGATCCATGGCTGAGCGCAAAGATGTCGCGCGGTCGCTGGGGTCGAATCTGCCGCTCGAGGGTGTGCGGGTGTTCGACCTTACGCGGGTGATCGCGGGGCCCTATTGCACCATGATGCTCTCGGACCTCGGCGCCGACGTGATCAAAATCGAGGAGCCGCGTCACGGCGACGAGCTGCGCTGGGTAGGCCGCTACAAGGGCCGCGCGCTGCACGACGAGGACTACTTCTACGCGTCGAATCGCTCCAAACGCAGCGTGGGGCTCAACCTCAAGGATTCAAAGCATCACGCGGTCGCGCTCGATCTCATTGCAGGCTCCGACATTCTCGTCGAGAACTTTTCGCCAGGCGTCATGGACCGCCTGGGGCTCGGCTGGAAAAACCTTTCCGCAGTAAACCCGAAGCTGGTCTATTGCTCGATCTCGGGATTCGGCCAGCAGGGACCGTACCGCAACCGCCTCGCGCTCGACCCGATCATCCAAGCGGTGTCGGGCATTATGAGCGTCACAGGCGAACCTGACGGGCCACCGATACAGGTTGGCGCGCCGATTGCCGACGTGATCTCCGGTATGTTTGGCGCGTATACGGTCGTGGCGGCGCTCTATGCGGCGCGCGACACCGGACGGGGGCGTTACATCGACATCAGCATGCAGGATTCCATGCTTTCGGTACTCGGGCCGCGCATGGGGGAATCGCTGCAGGCGGGGCTCAACCCCGCGCGCCACGGCAACGGCAACCCGATGCGCGTTCCGGCCAACAGCTACAAGGCGTCCGACGGCAAATATATCGCGATCATCGTGCAAAACGACAACCACTGGCCCGCATTCTGCAAGGCGATCGATCGCCTCGATCTGCTCGAGAAGCCCGAGTACGCGACGATGTCCGGGCGCGTCAAGCACCGCGCCTTTCTCGACGAGCTCGTGAGCAGCGTATTCGCGCAGCGCGAATCGGGCACATGGGCGCAGACTCTGGCGGCCAACCGCGTGCCGTTTGCGGTGGTGAACTCGTACCTCGATGCACTCGCGGACGAGCAGGTGGCGTTCCGGGGCCTGGTGCGTGAGGTCGAGCATCCCGTCTCGGGGAAAATCCGCGTGGTCGGCCCCCCTTGGGTCATGTCCGACACCCGGCTCGAGCCCACCGCGCCGCCGCTGCTCGGCCAGCATACGGAGGAGGTCCTCAAGGACTGGTTGGGGTGGGACGAGGTCCGTATCGCCCGTTTCAAGGAGGGCGAAGCGCAGTCAGCCGTTGGCGCGGATGCCTGACATAGATTCTTGGAGGAGGAACCATGAAAGCGAAAGTTCTGTTGATGATGCTGGTGTGCGGCGTGGGGGCCGCGGAAGCGGCGGCGCAGGCCTATCCAGAGCGCCCGATACGGCTTGTCGTCGGCTCGGCGCCGGGTGGCGGCAACGACTTCGTCGCGCGTGTGACGAACGCAAAGCTGTCGGAGCTGCTCGGCAAGCAGGTCGTCATCGACAACCGCGGCGGGGCAGGCGGGCTGCTCGCCAGCGAGATTGTGGCGCAGGCTACCCCGGACGGCTACACGCTGCTGCAGATGTTCAGCAACTTCGCGATCCTCCCGAGCCTGCACGCGAAGCTCCCATTCGACGTGATCAAGGACTTCGTGCCGGTCGCGAACCTCGCCTCGAGTGCGCTGATCCTCGTCGTGCACCCGTCGGTGCCGGCTAACTCGGTGCCCGAGCTCATCAAGCTCGCGCAGGCGAAGAAGGGTGCGCTCAACTACGCAGCGCCGGGCGTAGGTTCGCTGGGCCACCTTGCCGCCGAACTCTTCAAGTCGGTGGCCCAGGTGCAGATGGAACACGTCGCCTACAAGGGCGGCGGCCCGGCGATCACCGCGCTGGTCGGCAGTGAAGTGCAGCTGTATTTTTCCACGCTGCCGGCCGCGCTTACCCAGGTGAAGGCCGGCCGGATACGCGCGCTGGGGGTCACCAGTGCGAAGCGGTCCACCGCCGCGCCGCAGGTGCCGACGATCGCCGAGCAGGGGCTGAAAGGTTTCGAGGTCGTGGGCTGGTTCGGGATGTTCGCGCCTGCGAAGACTCCAGCGGCCATCGTGAACAAAATCAATGCCGCTGTGAACCAGACCCTGGCACTTCAGGAAACGCGCGAGCGGCTGCTGACCGATGGGGTGGAAGCCGAAGGCGGCTCGCCGGGCGATTTCGCTAGGCAAGTTAAGCAGGATGTCGCGAAGTGGAGCACGGTAGCGAAGCAGGCCGGAATCATGAAGTAATCCGCATCGACGCTCGTTCCAACGCCTAGCAGCCTGTCGGACTTGGCCCCCATTCACCGCAACGGGTGGTATTACTGATCCGGCCACGAAATGGTGCGCGGGCCATAGGGCGGGAATCCCTTCCCGCCGGGGTGCTAGCGGCTCGCTCACAACCCCAGCTCCTTCCACAGCGCGTCGACGCGGCGTTTCACGTCCTCGCTCATCGTAATCGGCGTACCCCACGAACGCGCCGTCTCGGCCGGCCACTTGTTGGTCGCGTCTATGCCCATCTTGGAGCCCAGCCCGGACACCGGGCTCGCGAAATCAAGGTAATCGATCGGCGTGTTCTCCGCGATCAGCGTGTCGCGCGCGGGATCGACGCGGGTGGTGAGCGCCCAGATCACTTCCTTCCAGTCGCGAATATTGACGTCGTCATCGGTGACGATGATGAACTTGGTGTACATGAACTGGCGCAGAAAGCTCCACACGCCGAACATCACGCGCTTGGCATGCCCCGGATACTGCTTTTTCATGCTCACCACCGCGATGCGATACGAGCAGCCTTCCGGCGGCAGATAGAAATCCACGATCTCGGGAAACTGCTTCACCAACAACGGAACGAATACTTCGTTCAGCGCCATGCCCAGTACCGCCGGCTCGTCGGGCGGCTTGCCGGTGTAGGTGCTGTGGTAAATCGGATCACGGCGAGTCGTGATCCGATTAATGGTAAAAACAGGAAAGCGTTCTGTTTCATTGTAGTAACCGGTGTGGTCGCCGAACGGGCCTTCCAAAGCCGTTTCGCCGGGGTGAATGAAACCCTCGAGCACGATTTCGGCGCCCGCCGGCACCTGCAAATCGTGACTCAGGCATTTGACGATCTCGGTCCTGGCGCCGCGCAACAGTCCCGCGAACTGGTATTCGCTCAGACTATCCGGCACCGGCGTCACCGCCCCCAGCATGGTCGCCGGGTCCGCCCCGAGCGCGACCGCGACCGGGAACGGCTCGCGCGGATGCGCCAGGCTGTGGTCACGAAAGTCGAGCGCACCGCCTCTTGTGCTGAGCCAGCGCATGATCACCTTGTTCGGCGCGATCACCTGCTGGCGATAGATGCCGAGGTTCTGGCGTTTCTTGTGCGGCCCGCGCGTGACGGTCAGCCCCCAGGTGATGAGCGGCGCCGCGTCGTTGGGCCAGCAGGTCTGTATCGGCAGCCGCCCGAGGTCGACTTCCGCGCCCTCCCACACGATCTCCTGACACGGCGCGCGCGCCACCACCCGGGGGCTCATTGTAAGTATTTGTTTTAAAATAGGAATTTTATCCAATGCGTCTTTGAGTCCGGTCGGCGGTTCGGGTGCCTTGAGCGTAGCCAGCAGTTTCCCGATTTCGCGCAGCGCCTCGACCGATTCCGCTCCCATGCCGAGTGCGACGCGCTTCACGGTGCCGAACAGGTTGCCGAGCACCGGCATCGCGTGACCCTTCGGCTTTTCGAACAGCAGCGCCGGCCCTTCGGCTTTGAGCACGCGGTCGCAGATTTCCGTCATCTCCAGCCTGGGATCGACTTCGACCGCGATGCGTTTTAATTCGCCGTGCGCCTCGAGCTGGGTCAGGAAATCGCGCAGGTCTTCATATTTCATGGTGGCCACTCACGAAAAAACGCGAACGCGGAAATAAAGGTCGAGCGCGAGCCCGATAAAGACCGCAGCCCCGACCCAGTTGTTGTTGAGAAACGCCTTGAAGCACAGGCTGCGGTCGCGCCCCCTGATCAGCCGATACTGATATCCGGCGAGCGCCGCCGCCACCGCAAGTCCGCAGTAATACAGCACGCCGAGCGACTGCCACCCGCCGACGGCGGCCATGATGGCGAGGAATAAAGCGTGCGCGCTCATCACGCCCGCGACATCGTGGCGCCCGAGCAATATCGCCGACGATTTGACGCCGATGCGCATATCGTCGTCGCGGTCCACCATCGCATACTCGGTGTCGTAGGCGACAGCCCAGAACATGTTGGCGATCAGCAGCACCCACGCCACCGCCGGCAGCCTGCCTTGCTGCGCGGCATAGGCCATGGGAATGGCGAAGCCGAAGGCGATGCCGAGCCACGCCTGCGGAAACGGGAAGACGCGCTTGAGGAAGGGATAGATCACGGCCAGCGCCACCGCGACGAACGACAGCATCACGGTAAGGCGATTTAACTGCAGCACCAGCACGAAAGCGGCGAGCATCAGCACCGCCGCAAGCACCAGGGCTTCCCACGGCTTGAGGAGCCCTGCTGCCAGCGGACGGTCGCGGGTGCGCTCGACGTGCGGATCGAAATCGCGGTCGGCGAAATCGTTGACGACGCAGCCGGCCGAGCGCATGAGAATGGTGCCGACGACGAAAATCAGCAGGATGTCGGGATCGGGGATGCCGCGTCCGGCCAGCCACAGGCCCCACAGTGCAGGCCACAGCAGAAGCAGGGTGCCGATCGGCTTGTCGAGCCGCATCAGCCTTTCGTAGGCGTCGAGCCGTTGCTTGAGGTTCACAGTTTCAGAATTCCCGGCAGGAAGACTTCGGTCACCAGTATAGGCGATGCATGCAGGGTGAATAGCGACCGCCGCGCCCACAGCGTGGCCGGTGACGTGGGCAGCGCGGCACCAGCACGCCGGTGCAGCTCATGATGGCGGCCGAGCTTTTTTTGCCGCAACGGATAACGCCTGACGCGCGGATCGGAGAACAACTCGGCGCCGAGCGGCCGGGAGCCGAGCCGCGCCAGCCGCCGCCACGCTCCGCGCAGATCGCGCACATCGATCGCGCTGTGCGCGAACACGACCGGCGTGCCGCGGCAATAGAGATAGACTTCGCGCACCAGTACGCGGCCGCGCAACGCGAACATGAAGCGCTCGTCGCGATTGGCGCGGCGCAGGCCCTGAAACACGACTTTCACGCTCAACGCCGGGCAGCGGTCCTGAATGCGGCGGGTCAGCGAGCCGCGGTCGCGCAGCCAGGGGCGGTAAGCGGCGGCGGCGGACGGCAAACGGCACCACAAGGTATCGCGCGGAACGGGTTTCACGGGATTGTTGCAGGGTTTTTCTTATTATCGCATGCCCGGACCTAAACCTTGAGGTACTCGTATTTTGCGCCGAGCCAGCGCGCCAGATGCGCGCGTACCGCTTCCGGGTGGTCGCGCAACAGCGCTTCCGCGGTATCGCGCGCGGCATCGAGCAGATCGGTATCGCTTGCGAGATCGGCAAACCGCAGCAGCGGCACGCCGCTCTGGCGCGCGCCTAGCAATTCCCCGGGGCCGCGCAGCCGCAGGTCGTGGCGCGCGATCTCGAAGCCGTCATTATTTTCGTAAATGATCTTGAGTCGCTCGCGCGCGGTCTCGGTCAGCGGATTCTGGTAGAGCAGGATGCAGGTGCTTTTCTCCGCGCCACGGCCGATGCGCCCGCGCAACTGGTGCAGTTGCGACAACCCCATGCGCTCGGCGTGCTCGATCACCATCAGCGAAGCGTTCGGCACGTCCACGCCGACCTCGATGACGGTGGTCGCCACCAGCAGCTGGATGTCTCCGCGCTGGAACGCCTGCATCACCTGGGCTTTTTCGTCGCTCTTCAGGCGGCCGTGCACGAGGCCGACCTTGAGCTCGGGAAACGTCTGCTGCAGCACTGCGTAGGTCTCGAGCGCGGTCTGAAGCTGCAGCGCCTCCGGCCGCCCGCGCATGCTCGTCCGGGAAACTGGCGTTTCGGCGTCGGACTCCTCGATCAGCGGGCAGACCCAGTACGCCTGGCTGCCGGCCATGCAGGCGTCGCGCACGCGCTGGATTACTTCAGGGCGCCGCGACTCCGCGACAAGCCGGGTCGCGACCGGCGTGCGGCCGGGCGGCAGCTCGTCGATCACCGACACATCGAGATCGGCGTAATAGCT
>JAIESJ010000116.1 GCA_019746155.1 Burkholderiales bacterium | reverse complement strand
CGATCATCGCAACATATTTATCCTCGTCGGTCGCGACGAGTTCGGCGCCGTTCAGCGCAAGAAAAGTCCGGTAAGCAACGTGCGCGGTACGCTTGTTCCCGTCCACGAACGGATGGTTGCGCGCGAGCCCGTAGGCCAGCGCCGCCGCCAGATCGGCGAGGTCCGGCGCCGGATCGCCGTAAGCGTGCGACTGCTGCGGCCGCGCCAGCGCCGATTCCAGCAGCCCTTCGTCGCGCACCCCGGCGCTGCCGCCGTGCTCCGCGAGCTGGCGGTCGTGAATGGCGAGCACGAGCGCTTTCTCCAGCCAGACAATCACCGCCCCACCTCAACTCTCGGCCAGCTTGCGCAGCACATTGCGGTCCTTCCGCATGATGCGCTCCGCGACTTCCATCTGCCCGGCAAGCTTCGGATCGAAGGGGGTGAGCTTGATGCCGTCGGGCAGCTCCGTCGCGTAGAGGACGTCGCCCTTTTCGAGCCGCAGCCGCGCGAGCAGCTCTTTCGGCAGAATGACCCCGGCGGAATTGCCCACAGTCGTGATTTTGATCTTCATCGCAGCACCTCCGCTGCAGATTATAACGTGTGTTATAAGATAAGGACACTTGTCCGCGGTAGAACTGCCTGCGCGGCGCGCTTCGACAAGGCGGTCGGAGCCTGCAATCAAGGAACCGAAACATCATGAATGACAGCATGCTGCTCCCCACCTCCCCGGACGAGGACTTCTCCCCGCTCGACCCCGCCGCGCTCGTGCAGCGCCTCATCCGCGACGAGGATCGCGCGCCGCGCGCCGTAATCGAGGCCTGCGCCGCACGCGGCGAAGCGATGGTCGAGGCGCTGCACAGCGCCCTTGACGAAGGGCGCGCCTGGGCGGAAGACGCTCGACCCGGCGACTGGTGGCTGATGCTGCACGCCGCGCTGATCCTGGGCCGCATCCCGTCCGCCTCTGCTGGACTCGATCTGGTTCGTCTGATGCGGCGCATGGCCGTCGAGGAGGACAACAATCTTCAGGACTGGCTCGCGGGCGACTGGCCGGCGCTCTTCGAGAACAAGCCGCATTCGGCTTTCGACGCGGCGCGCGAACTGGCCGAAGATCGCACGCTTGACTGGTACATCCGCTGCCAAGCGGCCGAAGTCGTCGTTGGCGGCGCGCTGCGCGAGGGTGCGGACGCGCTGGAGCAGGCGCTCGACTGGGTCGCCGGACGCGCCTCGGACGAGTCGGAGGACTGGGGCATGCGCATCTCGGCGGCGAGCACTCTGCTCGATTTCCCGCGCGAGCGGCACCGCGCGCTGCTCGACTCGATCGCGGACGAGGAGATGCGGCGGGTCGCGAAGGATGCGCCGTTCGATATCCCGCGCTTCACGTCCGAGGAAATCAAGGCCGCCCTCGCCAAAGGGCGGGACGAGCCCGGCTGGCAGCGCCGCGGCGAGCCTTGGCGCTTCTACACCCCCGAAGCCATCGCCGCGCGGCAGGCGCGCTGGGCGAAGGAGGATATGGAAGAGCGGGATGACGAAACGCTCGACGACATCCCGCCGCCCTACATCCGCGAAGCGCCCAAGGTCGGCCGCAACGACCCCTGCCCCTGCGGCAGCGGGAAGAAATACAAGAAGTGCTGCCTGCCCGCCGGGAACCAGCCGTGAACTGCGACGTATTCCTGAGGCAAACGTTCGGCAGGAGGGAACGCGCGTTACTCACCGAGCAACGGCATGCCGGCCTGCCTCGCCGCGCCGCTCAATCGATCGTCGAACACCGCGAAATGAAACGACGCCTGACCGCGGAACGCCTCGAACGCCGATTGGGCCGCGGCAAGATGGAGGCTGTCGTAGCCGCGCAGGCGGTAGCGGCCGGCAAGGTCGGCAGCACGGCGAATCAACGGTTCGGTCGCGTCCAGTATCTCCCACGCCCTCCATTGAATGTCGAGATTCTTGCGCAAGGCGGGGAACAGCGCCTCGTCCCCGCGCGCATGGGCCGCCCGCGCGAACGTGGCGCAGGCCTCGACGTAGGCGATCGCATGCGTAACCGTCAGTTGCGCCGCGGAAACTGCCTGCCGGACCCGCTTCGAGTGTGTTTCCGTCACGAACAGCTTCACCAGCGCGGAGGTATCGAGGTAAAGGATCAACCCCGCTCCTCGCTTACGATCTCGGCCAGCGTTTTTTCACCCTGCCTGATCCGGATCAGCGGCCTGGGCAGCGCGGGTTTCTCACCGCTACCCGGGCGCACCCAGGGAAGGCCGCGGAAACGGGCGATCAGTTCCGCCTCGGTCGACACGCCACGGCGGCGCGAGCGCGGTGGCACCAGCCGTGCCACGGCCTTGCCGTGCGAGGTAACGACCACCTCCTCCCCGGCCACGACCTTGCGCAGATATTCGGACAGGCGGCTTTTCAACTCGCGGACTGAAATCTCCATGGCACGTCTCCGATGTGACTACATTTTAAATTATAGTCACAAACGGAGCGTGCCGGCAAGGCGCGCGGCGCGGGCGCCCGAACTGCGCGGCCTCAGGGCCGCGCCGGAGGGTGTGGAGATCGGGGCGATTGGGCCGGTGGAGCGGACGGCAAGGGCGTTGCAGGCTCCGGCGCTTATTTCAGCCTCAGATCAGGATAAGCAATGACCTACGACGAGTTTTTCAAACGCGCGACGCGTACTGAGGAACAACCGGACGGGCTGAAACCGTTCCCGTATCAGTGCCGCCTTGCAGAAGAGACGTGGCCTGAACTACTGGACGTTCCAACCGGTATGGGGAAAACCGCTGCGGTCGTGCTGGCTTGGCTGTGGAAGCGCGGCTGGCGCGAGGGGAGGCGCGAGGCCGACCCGGATGCAGAGATGCCGCGGCGGCTCGTGTACTGCCTGCCGATGCGGGTATTGGTTGAGCAGACCGAGGGCAACATCCGCACTTGGTTCGAACGGCTCGGCCTGCTGGGCAAGGCCGGAGAAGGCAGGATATCGGTGCACGTATTGATGGGTGGAACCGAGGACCTGAAAACCTGGGCCGAGCACCCTGAGGAGGACATGATCCTGATCGGCACGCAGGATATGTTGCTTTCCCGTGCCCTGATGCGCGGCTACGGCATGAGCCGGTATCAATGGCCGGTCCACTTCGCCCTGCTGCACAATGATGCCTTGTGGGTGTTCGATGAGGTGCAGTTGATGGGCGCGGGTCTGGCGACCTCCGCGCAACTCGAAGCCTTTCGCCGCTTGCTTCCGCTGGCGCGGAGCAGTCATTCCCTGTGGATCTCGGCGACGCTCAATCCTGACTGGCTGGCCACAGTGGACATGAAATCCCACGTGGGATCACTCACACCCCTGACCATCGGTGATGAAGATCGAAAACAGGCTGGCGACCGGCTGGAAGCCATCAAAGCCGCCGAGCGTGCAGGATTGAGCTTCACCAGAGCAGCGGACACCCAGCAGGGCAAGGAAGCTTACCTTCAGGCGCTGTGTGCGGCAGTCATCGAGGCCCACGATCCCACCTCACAGACGCTGGTGATCGTCAATCGCGTGGATCGCGCACAGGGGCTGTTCCGATTGTTGCAAGAGCGACGACCGGATCGTAAGGATCTGCTGGTCCATGCGCGCTTCCGCGCAGCCGAACGCACCGAACAGGCGCGGCGTCTGCGCAAAGAAGCCGACATGGACCGCATCGTGGTGGCGACGCAAGCCATCGAGGCCGGCGTGGACATCTCATCCAAGGTGCTGGTGACCGAACTGGCGCCGTGGTCTTCGCTCGTGCAACGCTTCGGCCGCTGCAACCGCTATGGCGAACATAACGCAACGGGCGGCGCGTGCATTCTCTGGGTGAATATCGAAGACGATGCAGAGGCCTTGCCGTACAACGTCGAGGAACTGGCCTGCGCGCGTGGCAAGCTCGCCGCACTGACCAGCGCCAGCCCCGCGGACTTGCCGCCCACGGACAATGAGCGTCCCCTCACTGCAGTGCTGCGGCGCAAGGATCTGATCGATCTGTTCAACACCGATCCGGACCTGTCCGGGTTCGACGTGGATGTCTCCGACTACATCCGCGACAGCGGCGTGCCAGGTCTTCAGGTCTTCTGGCGGGACTTCGACGACCCCAACCAGCCGCAAGCGCAAGGCGCTCCGGATCGCGCTGAGCTTTGCCCGATTTCCATCGCCCAGGCCAAAGGTCTGCACAAGCGCGGCGCCTGGCGCTGGGACAGCCTCGATGAAGCCTGGGTCAGACTGGACAAAGACCCTCGACCGGGTATGACGGTGCTGCTGCGGGCGGCGGATGGCGGTTATGACGCGGAAATCGGTTTCGACGCCAGCGCAAAGAAGCCGGTGCCGGTCATCCCGATCGGGGAGACGCCTGAGAAGCCGGCATACGGCGAAGACTGGCGCTCGCAACAACCCAGGCCAGTGGCCTTGAGCGAACACTTGGGTCATGTGGCCGCACAAGCCAAATCACTTTGCGAAGCACTGGACGAAACGGCCTACGCAGACGCACTGATCCGCGCCGGCCGCTGGCATGACGTCGGTAAGGCGCATGCGATTTTCCAAGACACAATGCATAGCTGCGACAAAGCCCCCGCTGGCCTCTTGGCCAAGTCACCTTGCTACGGTCGCCACGGCCGCCGCTTCTTCCGCCATGAACTGGCGTCCATGCTGGCCTGGCTCGCGCAGCACGGCCACGAGCCCGATGCCGACCTCATCGCCTACCTAATCGCCGCGCATCACGGCAAGGTGCGCATGAGCCTCCGAGCGATGCCGACGGAGAAAGCGGGCGACGGCGTCAAACGTTTCGCCCGCGGCGTGTGGGAGGGCGACGTTCTCCCCGCACTCGAGTTCGATGGCGAACGCAGTGCCGAAACCACCTTGCGACTGGCGCTGATGGAACTGGGCGAGGGCGAACAAGGCCCGTCATGGACTGCGCGTACACTCACACTGCTGGACGAACACGGACCTTTCCGGCTGGCATGGCTGGAAACCCTGGTGCGCCTAGCCGACTGGCGTGCCTCCGCGGCAGAACAGGCATCACAAGGAGGCACTTCGAATGAATGAAATCGTCCTCGCCGGCTGCACGCCCACGCCGCTGGCCAGTTATCTGAAAGCGCTTGGCGTGTTGCGGCTACTCGCAGAACAAAAGGCCACTTTCTGTTTCAAGGGATTTTGGCGAAACGGCACTTTCGTCCTTCGATCCTCCGCCTTCTCCGGTCAATTCGAGTCTGATCGAGAGACTGTCTGTTCATTCTTTCGGAGCGACTATCGGCCCAGCGCTTTGGTAACCCCGTGGAATGGCCGCGGTGGCTTTCTCGAAGGCGAAGAAGAGGATGGCGAAGAATCATCGCGTGCAGGCGCGCAGATGGTAAGGCTGTTTTCTGCGGATTCAGTTGCAGCGCGATTCTCGTCTTTGTCGACTGCATTGAACTGTATTTCAAAGATACCCACCATCGCGCGGTTAAATTCGGCGCGCGCAAAGCTCAAGGAGCTTAAGGCAAACGAAAAAAATAAGGGGAAGAAGAACCTTACAGACAAAGAGAAAGAAGAAATTGCCCACCAGGACAGAATTGTAAGGGCGGAAAAGTCAGCGCTTCTTCAGGAATTAAGGAATCAATTGCCGGAAGAGATGTTGGATTGGTTCGACGCCTGCTTAGTGTTGTCCAATGAGTCGCATGAAACACAAAACAAGAAGTCGATTCCTGTCCCGCTGCTTGGTGCTGGGGGACTCGACGGCAGCATGGACTTCGGGGTGAATTACCTGAAACGCATCAACGATATCTTTGATCCTCAAAGCGGGAAACCCAGACAGGAATCCGAAGGGTGGCTTAGTAATGCACTCTTTGGAGGTTCTGCATCCGGACTGATTTCCTCGTCGCCTCAAGACAGAAAGAAAGTTTCGGTCGGACAGTTCAACCCGGCAAGCGCGGGCGGCAGTAATGCTGATGCTGGTTTTACTGGCAGCGCATTGCTGAACCCATGGGACACACTTCTGCAATTGGAGGGCGCAGTGCTGTTTGCGGCATCAGCGGTAAGAAGGCTGGAAGGATCAGGGGATATTTACGCCAGCTTGCCATTCACCGTAGCTCCTTTTGCGGTCGGTGAAGCATTCGCGGCTTCCGATGAATCGCCTAAGGGAGCAAAGAGAAGAACGGCAGAGATGTGGCTTCCGCTTTGGAGTCAACCTGCCTCCTTTCAAGAACTGAAAGCCATATTCAGAGAGGGACGGATTACCTTGCAAGGCAAGTCTGTAACCAATGGATTTGACTTTGTTAGGGCAATCAGCACCCTTGGGGTGAGCCGTGGAATATCTGGTTTTCGTAGAACCTCATTTCTCAAACGCTCTGGAGACGCCTTCTTTGCGCTTGATATGGGGCATTTTGATGTACGGCAAGGTGCTTATAGCAGCTTGATCGATGAGCTTGATGACCACAGCCGCTTTCTTTCCAAATTGCACCGGAGCAAAACCCCATCCGGGGAATGGCGCGCCAGCACTGAGTTAAAGAGTCTTGTTGGACGCTTGGATGCCGAACTTGTCCGCGTTCTCAGCACGGACAATCACCGCTCACTCCAGAAAGTCATAGTACTTCTCGGCGAAATTCAGTCCTCTTTATCTAGCAGCAAACGAGCACAGGAATCGGTTCCACCTGTGCCACGACTTTCGGAGCGCTGGGTGCAGGCGTCCGACGACGGCACGTCTGCCTTTCGAATCGCGCGTGCCCTGGCCGGACTGGGCGGCACCAGGGACACGCCCTTGCCGCTGCGCGCCCAACTGTTTCCTGTACATCCCCGATCCAACAACTGGATGATGCTCGCGCGCAAGGCCAAGGATGCCGCCAACGACCCGGCCTGCCGCATCCGCATTCACACCGAAGCGAAAGGCAATCTGGCCGACACCCTGATTGCGCTGCTGGACCGCCGTCTGTGGCTCGCCGAGCAGTTCGACATGCCCGACAAGCCGTTGCGCAGCCCGGCGGGCATTGACCTTGACGACCTGCTTGCCTTCTTGCGCAGCGATCATCTGGATCGCCGCATTGCCGCACTGCTGCCCGGTTTGAGCCTGTGCAGTATCCCACAGGATACGGAGCGCGCGGCGGGCGATGGCGCCGTGCCGGCCGCCATTGCCCTGCTCAAGCTTTGCCTGACACCCGATGCCATCCTGCGCGACCTCAATCTATTGAGTGAAAAAGATCATATTCCCGTGCCATCGGGACTGCTGGCGCAACTGGCAGCAGGCAATGCCAACAACCGTGCCGTTCGCATGGCCTGGCGGCGCCTGCGCGCGTCAGGCCTGTCGCCCTTGTTTGCACCCGATGCGCTGCCGGAACTGGGCGGCATCGACCCTCGCCGTGCCGCCGCGGCGTTGTTGATCCCTCTGCGTTTCGGCGCGACGGGCGCCTTGGGCCGCGCTGCGCTGGACACGAACCATGATCAAAACTGATCTTGACATAGCCTCCAATATCTCAGGAGAAGAACATGGTGAAACCCAAAGGTAAGGTCTTAGGAAAAGGCCGAGAACTAGTCCTAACGCCCGATCAACGCGACAAGCTTCGGGAATATACAAAAGGGCAAGGTGGTTATCAGGGGCTATGCGATCGTGTCCGTCAAGGCATAAAAACGAAGAATGGCAAGTTGGTCGCACTTGTATATCAGGAAGATATGGCACGCATACTTGAGGCGGCAGCACATGGCGATGAGGGCGGCTGGCAAGCACTGTTTCGCGACATCATGGCAGCAAACCCTTAATTATGTGTTTGCGGGATTTTTGGAGCCCGCGAAACCGAAGCGGCTTTAAAAACTGTCCTACCCAGAAAAGGAGAACCGAACATGAATCTTGACCTGTCCGCCCTGAACAATGCACCGCGCCTTCTCATCGAGGCGGAGCTGCAACCCCTGCAAGGCACGCGCTTTCAGCCTGCCGGCTTCCCCGAAATCGGAGCCGCCCAATACGAAGGTCCCGATGGCACACCCATGCTCTTGGTGGAGTCGGCTCAGAGCATGGCCAATCGCATGGAAGAAGTCTGCTGGGACAAAGTAGCCGATGACTGGGTGCAGCCTCTGAAAGGGCTGTCTGTTGTCAAGGTATTGGACAAAAACGGAAAGTCGTTGACCAATTCCGTTCTTGAAGCACACCGGCTCAACTCAGAATACATCGCCCGGACAGAGGCGTTCAAGCCGATTAAGGACGCTATCAATCATCAAGATGATCGTCCCTTTTCCATTCGCGACCAACTGGCACCTGTCCTTCTGAGGTTTGATATCAATTCGCTCATTCACGGCATATTTCTTGAAAAAATCGCGGGTGTCATTCGTCTGCCGAGAGCGCTTTCCGGATTTATCGAAGCAAGCAAGGTGGGAGTGGCTTCCAGCGGTGGTGTAAAGAAAGGAATCGAGCCTGGGAAAAAGGGTGGCGAGGGAAACGTCATTTTCCCGCGAGATGAGTTTGTGTCGCCTGATATCAGGGGCTACTTCAACATCGATCTCGCACAGTTCCGCGGTTATGGCTTTTCGGACAGGGTCTATCAACTGTTGGTAGCACTGGCTCTCTATAAGATTCGGGCATTCCTGGAAACTGGGTTGCGCTTACGCACGGCCTGCGATCTGGAGTGCAAGAACATCGTCGTCAAACGTCCAAGTGGATACTCCCTGCCTGCGCTTTCGGAACTGAAGACCGCCCTACCCGGCCTGATTGACGTTGCAAAGAAAGATGCCGGCTTTGAAGTTACGAAGATTACCTACAGGAAGTGAGTCATGCTTTCGCTTGCCTTCACTTTCCCCGCAGGTCGGTATCACGCCACGCCGTGGGACCGGCACGTCAACGAAGGGGCCGTGGCATGGCCTCCCGAGCCGTGGCGCCTGCTGCGCGCGCTGATCGCCACCTGGCATCACAAGGTCAAACATACAGGGCGACACCGCGAATCCACACTGCTGGACTTGATAGAGGCCTTGGCGCAAGAGTTGCCGCATTACACCTTGCCTGCCGCGAGCCACAGCCACACCCGTCATTACATGCCGCAATGGAAACCGGGTGATACATCGTTGGTATTCGACGCCTTCACGGCCGTCGCCGAATTCACCAAGCCGTCGGTCGTCCAGATCAGCGTCGAGCGCAAG
>JAIESJ010000167.1 GCA_019746155.1 Burkholderiales bacterium | reverse complement strand
GCTGCGCTGCCTGCAACGCACCGAGGGGGGCTTTGCCCTCCTCGAAATAGATTTCGGAATAGCACTCGTCGGCGGCGATCACGAAACCGTGACGGTCGGACAGCGCGAACAGTTTTTCCCAATCCGCGAGCGACATGACGGCACCGGTGGGATTGCCCGGGGAGCAGACGTAAATCAGTTGCGTGCGCTGCCAGATTGCGGAAGGCAGTTCCTCGAAATCGAAAGCGTAGCGGTTGCCCGGCAACTGGTTGAGAAATTGCAGCCGTGCTTGCGCCAGCAGGGCGGCACCCTCATAAATCTGGTAGAAAGGATTGGGGCAGACCACCACGGGATCGGGCCGGGTCGGGTCGATGACGACCTGCGCGAAGGCGAACAGCGCCTCACGGCTGCCATTGACCGGGATGATCTCGGTTTGCGGATCGATGGCGGCGAGACCGTAGCGCTGCTTGAGCCAGCGGGCGATCGCCAGCCGCAGCCCTGCGCCGCCAA
The DNA here is from genome assembly GCA_019746155.1 of Burkholderiales bacterium. Lineage (GTDB taxonomy): Bacteria > Pseudomonadota > Gammaproteobacteria > Burkholderiales > SG8-41 > CAKKQX01. The sequence goes on along the minus strand of JAIESJ010000167.1, from coordinate 8,551 downwards.
GGGTGGTGGGGTAGTGGGCAAGTCCGTCGAGATGGTCGGCAAGCGCCTGCCTGATGAACGCCGGCGTCGGGTGCTTGGGCTCGCCGATGTGCAGGCTGATCGGCTTCAGGGCCGGATTCGGCGTCACGTCCGCGAGCAGGGCGCTGAGCTTCTGAAATGGATAGCTTTGCAGGCGGTCGAGATGGGGGTTCACGGCGGATGATTGGGCGACCGCACGCTGTCTGGCGCGCGCACTACGCATGGGTTAAAAACCGTGAATTATAGGGGTATTTGCGGTCGTTGCGCAGCGCCGGCAATTTAGCGAACGGAGGCGCCGGCGGGGAGCGCTGAAAAATCGGGGCCGGGCCGGGCTTTCCAGCCGGGTTTGCGGTGCTCGGCCACCACGGTCGTGAAAATTCCGCCGCGCACGTAGAAGCGGGCGGTGAGCCGCATGAAGCGCGGCCGCACCGCCTGCACCAGATCGTCGAGAATGCGGTTGGTCACCGCCTCGTGAAACGCACCCTCGTTGCGGAACGACCAGATGTAGAGCTTAAGGCTTTTCAGCTCGACGCACAGCCTGTCGGGCACGTAATCGAGCTCGAGCGTGGCGAAGTCGGGCTGGCCGGTCCTGGGACACAGGCAGGTAAATTCCGGTATTTCCATGTGAATCCGGTAGTCCCGCCGCGGTGTCGGGTTGGCGAAGGTGTCAAGCTGTTTGTGAGGTTTGGCCGGCATCGTAAATCAGTTAAAATGTCGCGGAAGTTGCGTCTCGGATTATAACCTTTCAGGCATCAAAAAAAATTGCGCCTCACTCAAATCAACCTTGCTGGTTTCAAGTCCTTCGTAGATCCCACCCGTATCCCCGTTCCCAGCCAGCTGGTCGGCATCGTCGGCCCCAACGGCTGCGGCAAGTCGAATATTATCGACGCCGTGCGCTGGGTGCTGGGTGAAACCTCGGCCAAACACCTGCGCGGCGAGACCATGCAGGACGTGTTGTTCAACGGCTCGGGGGAAAGGAAACCGGTCAATCGTGCGAGTGTCGAGCTCATTTTCGACAACAGCCTGGGCAAGGCCGCCGGGCAGTGGTCGAAGTACGGCGAGATCTCGATCAAGCGCATTCTCGAGCGCGATGGCGATTCCTCCTACTATATCAACAACATCCACGTGAGGCGCCGCGACATTGCCGACATTTTTCTCGGCACCGGCCTGGGCGCGCGCGCTTACGCCATCATCGAGCAAGGAATGATTTCGCGCGTGATCGAGGCCAAGCCCGAGGAACTGCGCGTCTTTCTGGAAGAGGCGGCGGGGGTGTCGAAGTACCGCGAACGCCGGCGCGAAACCGAGTCGAGGCTCAAGGACACGCGTGAGAACCTGCTGCGCGTGGACGATATCCGCCAGGAACTCGACAAGCAGATCGAACACTTGCAGGCGCAGGCCGAGGTCGCTAGGCGTTACCGCGAGTTGCAGGATGAGCTGCAGACGACGCAAAACCTGATGTGGTTCACCAAGAAGCAGGAGGCGGCGGCGAGCCGCAAGCGCCACCTCAAGGAAATCGAGCGCCTGGGCATCGAACTCGAGGGTGAAACGGCAAAGCTGCGGGACGCCGAGAAGCGTCTGGAAGAAATGCGCTCGCAGCATTACCGCGTGAGCGACGAAATGCACGCCGCGCAGGGTGCCCTCTATGAGGCCAACGCCGAAGTGGCGCGGCTCGAGCAGCAGATTGCCCATGTACGTGAGAACCGAAGCCGCGTCGAGCATCAGCTGGCGGCATTACGCTCACAGCTTGAAAACAGTCAGTCGCAGCTCGCGGCAGCCCAGGAAAATCTTGAGCAGTGGCGCGGCGAGAAAGCGCGCGCCGAGGAGCAGGTTGCGGAATACGAAACACGTGTGGCGGCCGAGACCGAGAAGCTGCCGGTTGCCGAGGAAGCCTACCGCGCGACCAACAACCGCCGCGACGACCTGCAGCGCAGCCTGGCCCAGGCCGAACAGGGCCTGCAGGTGGAGCAGACCAAGCTCGAACACGCGCAACGCGTGCTCGAGCAGCTGGCGCAGCGCGGGGAGCGTCTGCTTGAAGAGCAGCAGGCGCTGCCTGTGCCGGATGCGACGGCTGTGGAAAACATGCGCCAGCAAATGCAGACGCTGGAAACCGCTCTTGCCGAGCAGCGTGCGGCGCTCACGCACAAGGAACTGCTCCTGCCGCAGCTGGAGCAGGGGTTGCGCGAGAAGAACGACGCGCTCGATGCCGCGGTCCAGCGTGTGACCGGCAGCGAGGCGCGCCTTCACGCGCTGCAGCAGCTGCAGGACCGCCTGGCGCGCGGCGCCGACATGGAAGACTGGCTTGCGTCGCGCGCGCTCGACAAGGCGCCGCGTCTGTGGCAGGGCATCGCCATCGAATCCGGCTGGGAAGATGCGCTGGAAGCGGTGCTCGACGAGCGCCTGAACGGCATTGCGCTCGACCCTCTCGGTCAATCCGCCGCGTGGCTGCGCGATGCGCCGCCGGGAAAGATGACGGTATTCGACGCCAGCGGGGCTGATGGCGCCGGTGGCGTGGCGGACGCTGCGCCGGCACTGTCCGGGCTGGAGCCGTTGCAACGCTATGTAACCTGCCGCGATGCGCGGCTGGAAGCGGTGCTGGCCGAGTGGCTGCACGGCGTATTCGTGGTAACGGATGCCGCGGCCGGCCTGGAACTGCGGCGGCAGCTGCCGGCCGGCGCCCTGCTGGTATCGCGCGAAGGACATATCTTCACACGCCACAGCGTGAGCTTTTATGCACCCGACTCCGAGTTGCACGGCGTATTGTCGCGGCAGCGCGAAATCGAGCAGCTGCAGACGACAATCGGCGGCGAACAGGCGCAGCTTGCAAACCTCAGGGCCGAAGTGTCCGCAGTGGAGCAGGAAATCGAGGCACACAAGGCGGAACTCAACGCTCTGCGCCAGACGGTCGATGAGAATCAGCAGCGGCACCACAGCGTTCAAATGGAGGCGCTGCGCTTGTCTGAGCAGGCGCAGCGCCTGACGCAGCGCGGCGAGCAGATCGCCGCCGAGCTGCGGGAAATCGCGGACCACAGCGCTGCGGAAACGGAACACCGGCAGGTTGCCGAAACCAATCTGGCGCGGTTGCAACAAGAGGTGTCCGAATTGCGGCAGCAACTGGAATTGGCCACCGACCTTTACCGCCGTGCCGAATCGGTATTGAGCCAGCAGCGCGAAGTGCTGCAAAAGGCCCAGCGCGAACACCAGGAGGCGCTGTTTCATCTCAGGTCTTCAATTAGCAAAATCAATGAGATAGAAAATTCCGCAAGAGTTTTCTCGGAGAACATTTCCAACCTCAGCGCGAATATTGATACGGTACAGCAGGAACTCGCCGGTTTTGACGAAGGGCCGTGGCAAAGCCAGCTGCAACTGGCTTTGACGGTGCGCGGACAACGCGAGCAGGCGCTGGCCCAGGCCCGCGACGCGTTGGAGGGCATGGAGTCACAGCTCAAGGAAATCGAGCAGGAGCGGCTGACCTGCGAACAGAAGCTCGGGCCGCTGCGCGAGCGCATTAATGAGGTGCGGCTCAGGGAGCAGGAAGCGCGGCTGACCGAAGAACAGTTTGCACAGCAATTGGCCGAAGCCGGCGCACACGAGGAGGAGCTTTCCGCGCTGCTGGAAAAAGGCATGCGCTCCGGCGCCCTGCAAACCGAAATCGGACGCCTCAACGAGGAAATCAAGGCGTTGGGCGCGGTCAACCTGGCTGCGCTTGAGGAACTGCAAGCCGGCCAGGAGCGCAAGAACTATCTCGATGCGCAGTCGCTTGACCTGACCGAGGCCATGGCGACGCTGGAAGACGCGATCCGGCGCATCGACCGCGAGACGCGCGAGCGCCTGCAGCACACGTTCGACGAGGTCAACCGGCATTTCAGCCAGATGTTTCCGGCGCTGTTCGGCGGCGGCAACGCCAGGCTGGTGCTGACGGGAGAGGAGATCCTCGACAGCGGAGTGCAGGTCATCGCGCAGCCGCCGGGCAAGAAGAACACCTCGATCCATCTGCTGTCAGGGGGCGAGAAAGCGCTTACCGCGCTGTCGCTGGTGTTCTCGATGTTCCAGCTCAATCCCGCGCCGTTCTGCCTGCTCGACGAAGTCGATGCGCCGCTCGATGACCATAACACGGAACGCTTTTGCGATTTGGTCAGGAAAATGTCCGAGCACTCGCAGTTTCTGTTCATCAGCCACAACAAGATCACCATGGAGATCGCCAACCAGCTGCTCGGCATCACCATGCAGGAAGCCGGTGTGTCGCGCGTGGTGGCGGTGGATATCGAAGAAGCAATGAAGCTGACCGAAGAAGCGGCCTGAGCCGCAGAGGCTACTTTATGAGCGATCTGCAGATCAGCCTGCTGGTGATCGGTGTAGTGGTCGTCGGCGCGGTTTATCTGTTCAACTGGGCGCAGGAACGCAAGCTGCGGCGCAAGCTCGAGCAGGCCTTTGGCGCGGAGCACGACGACGTGCTGCTCAGGACAGCGCCGTTGTCACCGGCTGCCGACCAACGTATCGAACCGCAGCTGCCGCCGCTGCAAGGCTTGTCTGCTGCAACCCCGGAAGATGGCACCGAGACCACATTGCCCGAGCCCGAGCAGGCGCCCATCGCGATTGCACGCGAAGCGCTTGCGCCGGGCCTGGATCCGACAATCGATTTTATCGCCCGGATCGATGCCAGCACGCCGGTTTCAGATGCGCTGATCGGCGAGCTGCTGAGCAAGATTGCGGTTTGCGGCAAGCCCGCCCGCGGCGCCGGCTTCAATGCGGATGCCGGTCAATGGGAAGATCTGGTATGTACTGGCGGCGGCCGCTATGCCAGGCTGTGTCTGGCATTGCAACTGGTCAATCGAACCGGGCCCGTCAATTCGGCGCAGCTTGCCGCCTTCTGTGACGCGATCAAGAGTTGCGCCGGCAGGATTCCGGCGGCGGTGACGCTTCCCGGCATCGGGGAGGCACTCGCGCTGGCGCGCGCACTCGACGGCTTTTGTGCCGAGGTCGACGTGGCCGTCGGCATCAACATCGTGGCCCCGGAATCCGGAGCATTTTCCGGTACCAAAATCCGCGCACTGGCGGAAGCGGCCGGTTTCAAGCTCGAGCCCGAGGGCGTGTTTCACTACCGCAACGACGAGCGGCGGACGCTGTTCACGCTCGATAATCACGAACCGGCACCGTTCATTCCCGAACAGATCAAGAGCCTGTCCACCACCGGCATTACGCTGCTGCTCGACGTGCCGCGGGTTGCCGACGGTCAAAAGGCTTTCGACCGCATGGTCGAAATCGGCAGGAGCTTCGCCCAGACACTCGGCGGGCGGCTGGTGGACGACAACAGAGTCGCGCTCAACGATCCCGGCATCGCCAAGATCAGGCGGCAGCTGGGGGCAATTTATGCGAAGATGGAAGCACGCGGCATCCAGGCCGGGAGTGAACGCGCGCTGCGCCTGTTTTCATAAATGGCTCCGCAAAACGTCAAGGCGCGTATCAACCGGCTGCGCGAGGACATCGAACGGCATAATTATCAGTATTACGCGCTCGATCAGCCGCTGATTTCCGACGCGGAATACGACCGGCTGCTCCGCGAGCTGCAAGAGCTTGAAGCGCTTCACCCGGAGCTCGTCACGCCCGATTCTCCCACTCAGCGCGTGGGCAGCGCGCCGCTTTCCGAGTTCGCCGAGGTCAGGCACCGTGTGCCGATGCTGTCGCTCAACAATGCTTTCGACGAAGAGGAAGTCGCGGCATTCGACCGGCGGATGCGCGAAGCGCTCGGTGCTGACGAAATCGAGTACACGGCCGAGCCCAAGTTCGACGGCCTTGCGGTCAGCCTTACCTATGAACGCGGGGTGCTGATCCACGGCGCGACCCGGGGCGACGGCTACACCGGAGAAGACGTGACAGTCAATCTGCGCACGGTGAGGGCGATTCCGCTCAGGTTCGCCGGGCATCACCCCCCGGCACTGGTGGAAGTACGGGGCGAAGTGCTGATGCTGAAGGCGGATTTCGAGGAGCTCAACCGCGCGCAGCGTGACAAGGGGGAAAAAGAATTCGTTAACCCGCGCAATGCCGCGGCAGGTTCCCTCAGGCAGCTCGACCCGCGCATCACGGCGACACGCCGGCTTACTTTTCTTGCCTACGGTCTGGGCGCGGCTGAAGGAATCCCTGCGTTCAGAAAGCACAGCGAATTGCTGGATTATCTGATCGAGCATCATTTCCCGGTCGCCCGGGAGCGCAAGGTCGTCAGGGGCGTGAACGGATTGCTGGACTACTATCGGGCAATCGGCGACAGACGGCCGCGGCTGCCCTACGACATCGACGGCGTGGTCTACAAGGTGAACGATCTCGCGGCGCAGCAGAAACTCGGCTTCGTATCGCGTGCGCCGCGTTTCGCAGTGGCGCACAAGTTTCCGGCCGAGGAGGCGCTGAGCGAAATTGTCGCCATCGACGTGCAGGTCGGCAGAACCGGGGCGCTGACGCCGGTGGCGCGGCTGAATCCGGTATTTGTCGGCGGGGTCACGGTGACCAACGCCACGCTGCACAACGAGGATGAAATCCGCCGCAAGGACATCCGCATCGGCGATACCGTCGTGGTGCGCCGCGCCGGGGACGTTATTCCGGAGGTGGTGCGCGTCGTTGCGGAACAACGTCATCCGTACGCGCGCATTTTCGTCATGCCGGTGAAATGTCCGGTGTGCGGCTCAGCAGTCAGGCGGCTCGAGGGCGAGGCGGTGGCGCGTTGTACTGCGGGACTCTATTGCCCGGCGCAGCGCAAGCAGGCGCTGTTGCATTTCGCGTCGCGCCGTGCGATGGATATCGAAGGCCTGGGCGAGAAGCTGGTGGACCAGCTCGTCGACAACAAGATCGTCAAAACGCCTGCCGATCTCTACAGGCTGGACATCGCTGCGCTGGCCGGCTTGGAGCGCATGGCGGAGAAGTCGGCGGGCAACGTGGTGGCCGCGATCGACAAAAGCAAGCGTACCACGCTGGCACGCTTCATTTTCGCGCTCGGCATCCGCAACGTCGGGGAGCGCACCGCAGCCGACCTTGCACGTTATTTCGGCGATCTGGAACCGCTGATGCGGGCTGGCGAGCAGACGCTGCAACAGGTGCCGGATGTCGGCCCCGTGGTGGCGCAAAGCATCGCACAATTTTTCGCCGAACCGCATAATCGCGAAGCCGTGGCGCAGTTGCTGGCCGCCGGCGTGAGCTTCGAGCGCACGCCGCCCGCTGCCAGCGTTTCGAGCCGGGTGAGCGGCAAGGCTTTCGTGCTCACCGGCACGCTGCCCAATCTTACGCGCGATGAGGCGAAGGAACGGATCGAGGCCAAAGGCGGCCGCGTCACTGGCGGCGTTTCGAAAAAGACCGATTACGTGGTGGTGGGCACGGACCCGGGCAGCAAATACGACAAGGCGGTTGAGCTGGGTATTTCCGTGCTCGATGAGCGCGGGCTCCTGGAATTGCTTGAAGAATAAGAGGATAGAAAAATGAACAAAATCACCAAAGCGGTGTTTCCGGTGGCCGGCATGGGCACGCGTTTCCTGCCCGCAACCAAGGCGAGCCCCAAGGAAATGATGCCGATCGTCGACAAGCCGCTGATTCAGTATGCGGTGGAAGAGGCAGTGGCGGCCGGCGTCACTGAACTGATTTTTGTCACCGGGCGGGGAAAGCGTGCCATCGAGGATCATTTCGACAAGGCTTTCGAACTCGAGGCCGAACTCGAACAGCGCGGCAGCACACAGTTGCTGAAGATGGTGCGTGGCATCATCCCGCGCAACGTGTCCTGCACCTATGTGCGGCAGGCTGAGGCGCTGGGACTGGGGCACGCCATCCTTTGCGCGCAACAGGTGGTCGGCGACGACCCGTTTGCCGTGGTGCTCGCCGACGATCTGATCGACGGCAAGCCGGGGGTGCTGACGCAGATGGCGAGGATATTCCGGCGGGAGGCTTGTTCGGTCATCGGCGTGGAAAACGTGGCGCGTCGGCAAACCCGGCAATACGGCATCGTCAGGATCGGTACGCGTTCCCGATCGCCGCATCACATTACCGGTATCGTTGAAAAGCCCGCGCCGGCCGCCGCACCGTCCGCGTTGGGTGTCGTCGGGCGTTATATACTGACCTCGCGCGTGTTCCATCATCTGCAGCGCGTCAGGCCGGGGGCCGGCGGTGAAGTCCAGCTCACCGACGGTATTGCCCGCCTGCTTGCGGAAGAAAAAGTGCTGGCATACGAGTTCGAAGGCGTGCGGTATGATTGCGGCAGCAAGCTGGGTTATCTCAAGGCCAATCTTGCCTACGCGCTCAAGCATCCCGAGGTCGGGGCGGAATTTCGTAAGCACTTGAAAAAAATGGGTTGTCGTATTCCGAAGTGAATTTCTTCATTGGTGTATTATAATGTTCTAATACACAACGAAGAGGAGCTGGCCATGGCAGACAAGCTGATGATTGTGATGGTGAATACCGACCCCAGGAACGCCGCGGAACTGGGTGCGCCGTTTTTCCAGGCGACGGTGGCTGCGGCAATGGATTATGAAGTGGAGGTCATTCTTACGGCGCGTGCCGGAGA
>JAIESJ010000294.1 GCA_019746155.1 Burkholderiales bacterium | reverse complement strand
CAGGCATTGAAACCGCTGTAGGTATTGGTGATGCCGATGATCGGACGCTCGAGCGCGTCGTCCGAGTAGCCCATCGCTTTGATGAAGGCTTTGCGCAGAAACAGCGAGAATTCCTCGTCGCCGTATGCCGTAAGGCCGCGGCGCATCCCGCGTTTGGTGTTTGCCAACGTTTTATCCTTTCTCACGATATTCCGCCACGACGGTTCCAATAACCCACGAGCCGGGTTGACACAAATATATAACATGTTTTAGTATGGATAAACTATGTTTCATAATGTTAAATATAACAAGGCGCCTGCCGTGTTACCCGAACCCGCCAGAACCAGCAGCACGCGCGCCGCAAACGGCATTGCCGCTGGACACGCCAAGGCCAAAAACGTAATTCAGTCGGTCGACCGCGCACTCGACATCTTAGAGATTCTGAAGGAGTCGCGAGCACTGTTGTCAGTGTCGCAAGTCAGCGCGCAGGCCGGCCTCAAGGTGAGTACATGCCACCATCTGCTGAGCACGCTGGTGCGACGTGGCTATGTGAGCCAGGATCCGCGCACGCGAGCTTACGGACTGGGGAACAAAATTTTCGATCTCGCAGACGCACGCAGCCGTCAGATCGATCTGATCGAGATCGTACTGCCACTGTTGAGAGATCTGAACGCGTCCACCACCGAAGCGGTGCACCTCGCCGTGATCGAAGCCTATGAACTCGCGACGCTTGTCAAGCTCGATTCGCTGCACGCGGTCAAGGTCGACAGCGGCACGGTCGGCAAGGCTGCGGCTGCCCACGCGACGGCGACCGGCAAAGCGCAGATCGCATTCTGGCCGCCGTCAGCGCTTGATGCTTTGATTCAGCAGAAAGGCCTCACACGGTTCACGCCCAACACCATCTGCGATTATGCACAACTCCGTGCCGATCTCGCGCAGGTACGCGCACGCGGTTATTCAGAGGACCACGAGGAATTCCAGCCGGGGGTTGTCTGCATCGGCGCCCCGATCTACAACCGCCTTGGAGAAGTTGCCGCCTCCCTCTCTTGCTCAATTCCTGCGCAACGCGCGAACGCCAAGAATCTGAGGCGGATACGTGATCTCGTGATGAAGACAGCCGCTGCCGCATCGCAACAGCTTGGACACCCGGCGCCGCAGTTTCAAGGCCGACAACCACGCAAGCGGGCTTTAACCAACCACTATTGAGGAGTGTTGCAAATGACGACAGTAAACACGGAAAAGGAATTCGTCATTCCTGAGAAGATGAAGGCCTGGGTGCTTGGTAACCCGAATGAGCTGTCAATGATCGAGAAGCCGATACCGCAGCCCGGCGCGGCCGAAGTGCTGATGCGCATCGACGCGATCGCGGTTTGTGCGACTGATCTGGAGATCATCAGCCATGGCTTGCCGGCATTGATTCAGGGCGGTGACCCCTTCAACAAGAATTTCACGCCCGGCCACGAATATATGGGAACGGTCGTCAAGCTCGGCCCAGGCGTTGACGAATTCAATATCGGGGATCGCGTTGCGGTCGAGATTCACGCCGGCTGCGGTCGGTGCGAGCGCTGTCGCGAAGGAATGTACACGGCATGTCTGAACTACGGTATGAACTACGGCGATCGCAACAAGGGTCACCGCGCCAACGGTTTTACGACCGACGGTGGCTTTTGCGAGTATGCGGTCAACAACATCAATACGCTGGTGCATGTGCCGGACGACATGAGCGATGAGGAGGCGACGCTGATCGTTACCGCCGGCACCGCGATGTACGGGCTCGACGTGATGGGCGGATTGATTGCGGGACAGACCGTGGTGGTCACTGGTCCGGGTCCCATCGGGTTGATGGGAGTCGGTGTCGCCAAGGCTCTGGGCGCCGATCCGGTAATACTTACCGGCACGCGTGATGCACGTCTTGAAATGGGGAAAAAACTTGGCGCTGACCACATCGTCAACGTCAATAAAGAGGATGCGGTCGAGGCTATCAAGCGGATCACGCGCGGCAAGGGCGCGCATTACGTGCTCGAATGCTCGGGTGCTCCCAATGCGCTCAACGAGGCGGCGAAGATGCTCAACCGCGGCGGTCGTATTTGTCTTGCCGCTTTTCCGCAAAAGCCCGTCCCAGTCGACGTCGCGTACCTTGTGCGAAATAACATCTACGTGTTCGGTATTCGCGGCGAGGGCAAGAGCGCGACGCATCGCGCAGCGGCATTCATGAAACAGAAGCGTTTCGACGCCAAGCTGATTCATACCCACACATTTCCGCTTACCGAAGTGCCAACAGCGATCAAGTATGCGCGTGAACGCATCGACGATGCGATCAAGGTCGTCGTCAAGATTACGGGTGCCAAGTAGCCGAAGGTTCCATGCTTACCTACGATCAATATCTCACGCCGCGCTCGCTCGCCGAGGCATTCGAAGCAATTGGGCGTTTCGGTGCCGCGGCTCGCGTGGTTGCCGGTGCGACCGACGTTCTGCCGTGGGCGCGCGAGGGGCGCGCCGGTGATGTGCATTACGCCGCCGTGATCGACGTGAGCCGCATCCCCGAATTGTGCGGCGTCGAGTTGCGCGGCGAGCGCGTGCGGCTCGGCGCGAATACCACGATTGCGGCGTTTCTCGCCAACCCGGTCCTGGTCGAGCATGCGCCGGTGTTGAAACATTGTGCGGTGTGGTTTGCCGACGACCAGATTCGCGAGCAGGCGACGCTTGCCGGTAATCTGGTCAATGCCTCGCCCGCCGCCGATGCAACCCCGGCGATGCTGGCGATGAACTCGGTGCTGACGTTATATAGTTCCGCCAACGGTCAGGTGCGCACCCGCTCGGTGCCGCTCGACGAATTCGTCCTCGGCCCGGGTCAGACCCGCCTGCAGCCGGGAGAACTGGTCGGCTCGATTGAGTGCGATTCCATGGCCGGCTATGGCGCCGCCTTCGAGAAAGTCGGCCATCGCCGTTCGCTGGTCATTTCCACCGTATGCGTTGCGGCGCTGGTGCGGCTCGACTTCGCGCAGCGCGATTTCGACGACGTAAGAATCGCGGTTGCCGCTGTCGGTCCGGTGCCGACGCGGCTCACGGAGTGCGAGGCGTTTCTGCAAGGCAAGCCGGTTCAGCCGGATGTTATTCGCGGCGCGGCCGAATTGGCGGCCGACCGCGTGCAGTCGCGTACTCGCCGCGAGTATCGGCGCGAGGTACTTGTCAATTTCGTGGAACGCTCGATCACCGACGCCCTCGCCGAACTTGGTATCTCGGTCTCCAGCGCGTCCGCAACAAAGGAGGTACAGCATGCCTGATATCGAAATCCGCCTGACGGTGAATGGCCGCAAGTTCGCGCGGCGTTGCGCACCCCATCTGCGGCTGCTCGATTTCGTCCGGGAAGAGTTGCATCTGACGGGTAACAAGGAAGGCTGCGGCGCGGGCGAATGCGGCACGTGCTCGATGTTCGTCAACGGCGTCTTGCACAAAAGCTGTCTGCTGCCAGTGGCCAAGGCGCAAGACGCGGAAATCGTAACGGTCGAGGGGCTCGCGCGCGAAGACGAACTCACGATTTTGCAAAGAGCTTTCCATAAAGCAGGCGCAAGTCAATGCGGCTACTGCATACCAGGCATGGTCATGGCGGCCACCGCCACGCTGCGCCGCAACCCACACGCCGACCTGGAAGAGATTAAGGAAGGTCTCGGCGGCAACATCTGTCGATGCACCGGTTATCAAAAGATTTTCGCGGCGGTCGAACTCGCACGTGACGTGATGAACGGGGCGCTGCCGGCAACCGCGTTGGAAGAGGAAACCTATCGCGGCTCGTACATCGGCGCGAGCGTACGGCGGCTCGATGCGCCAAGCAAAGTATCGGGCGCGCTGCGCTACGCAGCCGACATGACGATGCCGAATATGCTGCACATGCAGGTGTTGCGCAGCCCAATGCCGCACGCTCGTATCGCCGCGCTCGACGTGTCGGAAGCCGCGACGATGGCGGGCGTCGAAACAGTGTTGACCTGCAACGACGTGCCGGGTGTTGATAACTATGGCGTTTTCATCGACGACCAACCGGTCATGGCGCGCGGCGTGGTGCGGTATGTCGGCGAGGGTATCGCCGCGGTAGTCGCTGAAAACCCACTGATCGCGCGGGCGGCGCTCGCCAAAATCAAGGTGCGCTTCGAAGAACTGCCCGCGGTGTTCGACGCGGAGGAAGCGATGCAGCCGGGCGCGCCGCAGTTGCACGACGCATATCCGGGTAACGTGTGCAAACACACGAAGATCCGCAAGGGCGATGTCGAGCGGGGGTTTGCCGAATCTGATCTGATCGTCGAAGAGACCTACGAAACGCAGGCGATCGAGCACGCCTACCTCGAACCGGAAGCCGGGCTTGCGTATCTCGACGCCGATGGCACTGTGACTGTCCAGGCGCCGGACCAGAACATCACGCACCACCGCCACATGCTGGCGCGCATCCTCAACCGCCCGATCAACACGGTGCGGTTGATCATGAGCCCGGTCGGCGGCGGCTTCGGCGGCAAAGAGGACATGCTGTATCAGGGCATGCTCGCGCTCGCTGCGATCAAGACGCGGCGTCCGGTGCGCTATGTGTTTACACGCGAAGAGTCGTTCATCGCAAGCGCCAAGCGGCATCCGTTCCGCATCCGCTACCGGATGGGACTGCGCAAAGACGGGCGCATCCTTGCGACTTCGATGTACATGATTGCCGATGGCGGCGCTTATGCGATGTCCGGCCCGGGCGTCATGAACAAAGCCGCGATTCTCGGCGCCGGCCCGTATGCGATTCCAAATGTACGGATGGACGCGATCTGCGTCTACACCAACAATACGCCGGCCGGCGCGATGCGCAGCTTTGGAGCTTTCCAGTCCGAGTTTTCGACCGAGGCGCACCTCGACCTGTGCGCCGAGAAACTGGGCATGGATCCGATCGAACTACGCCGCGTCAACGCGATGCGCGACGGCGCCATCACGCATACCCAGGCCCAACTCGGTTCGGTGAGCTTGTTGCGCACAATCGAGGCCGCGGCTCAGGCCGCGCGCTGGGCGCCGGGCGAGCCGCACCGGCAGACGCGCGGCGAGCAGCGGCCGGATCTCGGCGGTAACGACACGCGCAAGCCCTGCACGCTCGGCGCACGCCTGGCGCGGATCACAACGCCGGCAAACACGGTAGGGTCGGCAAGTGAACGCAAGGCGGTGCAGACATGAAACGGCGCGGACGCGGCGTCGCGTGCTGCTGGTACGGAATCGCGCGCACGGCAGCAGTGGACCGTGCGGGTGCGTGGGTTGAACTCGACGACGGCGGTACAGTCAAGGTTACGACCGGCGTTACCGAGATCGGCGAAGGGATCCTTACCACGCTGTGCCAGATTGCCGCCGAGGAAATGGGCGTGCGCCCCAAGGACGTGACGCTCGGCGATAACGACACCGCGCGCGCACCCGAGGCCGCTCATGCCGGCGCGACGCGCCAGACTTACATCATCGGCAACGCGGTCGCTTCGGCATGCCGTGATGCGCGTGATAAATTTATCAAGGAAATGGCGCAGCACTGGAATGTGCCCGGAGAGCTGATCGATACGCGTGCCGGCGAGGTGTGGGTGCGCGGCCGCGATTTGCGCATGTCGATGGCCGAAGCGGTTGATGTATTAAAAAAACAGCACGGAATCGTGATCGTCGGCAGCGGCAGTTATACGTCGCTGCACACACCGCTCGACCCTGAAACCGGCCGCGGCGAGCCGTGGCAATCGTATGTATTCGGCACGCAGATCATTGAGGTCGAGGTCGACACCGACACCGGCGAAGTGCAGGTGCTCGGTGTATGGGCTGCGCACGATGTCGGGCGGGCGGTCAATCCGCAGGGTGTGGAAGGACAGATCGAGGGCGCGGTGGTGATGGCGCTCGGACAGGCGTTGATGGAGGATTTTACGCTCAAGGACGGGCGCACCACGACACCGGGATTCGCTAAATACATCCTGCCTACTTCACTCGACGTGCCGCAGGTCAATTCGATAATCATCGAGGACCGCGACCCCAAGACGCCGCTCGGCGTAAAGGGCATCGGCGAACCGGCGATGGTGCCGACCGCGCCGGCGATTATCAACGCGATTTACGACGCGGTAGGCGTGCGCATCACCCGGTTGCCGGCAACGCCGGAGCGCGTACTCGAGGCTCTGCGCGCGAAGCGGGCGAACGAGGCCGACATTGCATTGTAGGCACCATGCACTCAGCACGAACCGACGAAGCATCATATCGACAACGGGAGGAGAAATGTCAAGGAAATTCCGGTACTTTCATGCGTTATTGAGGTCGGCCCTGTTTGTGCTCACGGCAAGCCTCGTTTTGATGCCCTTGCGTGCACTTGCGGAAAATGGCGCCTTTCCGATGCGGCCGATGCAGCTCGTTGTGCTGTTCCCGGCCGGAAGTTCCGCCGATGTCACGGCGCGCGTGCTGGCTGAAGGCATGAGCAAGCGGCTGAAGACGAACATTATCGTGGTCAATCGCCCGGGCGGTGGCGGTGCCATTGGTTACAAGTATGCCGCGAATCAGCCTGCGGACGGCTATACGATGGTGTGGAATTCTAATTCTATTTCTACCACTTATCACACCGGAATGCTGTCGATCAGCTATAAAGCGTTCGACCCGGTGGCGAGGGTGACCAACGAAACGCCGGTACTCGCCGTGCGGCAAAATGCACCGTGGAAGACTTTTGCCGATTTCGTCGCCGATGCGCGCAAGAATCCGGGCAAAATCACCGTCGGCAACTCCGGTATAGGTAGCCACACCCACATTTCCTCCGTCGGCTTATTTTCCGCAGCCGGGGTCAAAGTACTCGACGTGCCGTTTCCGGGGGCACAAATTGTTCCGACGCTACTTGGCGGTGAGATTGATGCCGTAATACAGCTCCCCGGTGCGCTGGCCGGCCTCGTCAATGCGGGTACGATGCGATTGCTGGTGGCGCTCAGTAACCAGCGCGATCCCTCATTCCCCAGCGTGCCCACGGCCCGCGAAGTCGGTATCAACATGTCGGCGGAGTTGTGGCGCGGTGTGGTCGTGCCGCGCGGCACGCCGAAGAAGATCGTGGCCACACTGGAAGACGCCGTGCGTAAAACAGTCGAGAGTCCGGAATTCGCCAAAGCCTGCCAGCGGCTGTATGTTTCTCCCGCGTTCCAACCTGGCGCCGATTTCGGCAAAATAATCGCCGAGGAAGACGTCACCATCGGGCGCATGATTGCGGCACTGGGTTTGGAAAAACCGGTCAAATGACGCGCCTCGATTTATTCTCTGCAGGAAAGGACGGCGTGCCCCAAAGGGCCGAGGCTACCGCTTTATCCGGCGCGATGTCTTCCAGCGTCGACGGCATGCGGGCCCGCGCCGGGGCGGTCGCCGCGGCTGGCGGTCTTGTCGCAGCGATCGAGCGCGGCATGCTTCCACTTCGCGTCAATGTGACCCTTTCCGAAGGCCTCGTCCTCGGGTTACTCAAGCAGGGAGTATCCAAGTATCTAGCGATCTTCGGACACGGCTCGACCGATCTTGGCGAAGTACTGCGCATTTATAGCGAGGCAGGCGTTACCAAGGTCTACAACTTTCGCAACGAAGTGGCTATGGCGCACGCCGCAACCACCCTATCATGGCAGTACGGAGAAATCCCTGCAGTCGTAACCTCAATCGGACCCGGTGCGTTGCAGGCAATGGCGGGGTCGCTTGCGGCGGCGTCGAATGGCGTGGGCGTCTATCACATCTATGGCGACGAGACAACCCATGGCGAAGGGTACAACATGCAGCAAATTCCGAAGCAGGAGCAGGGGCTCTATGGCCGGCTTACTGCAATCATGGGCGAGTCTTACACGCTGCACACACCGCAGGCGTTGCGCGATGCGTTACGGCGCGGCACCCAGCGCGTGCATCATCCCTACAAGGCGGGACCGTTCTATCTGTTGCTGCCGCTCAATACTCAGCCGGCGGAGATCGCAGAGCTGAACCTTGCAGCGCTGCCGGAGCGTATGGCGCTGCCGCGTCAGGAGGTCGCGGATGCGGATGTGCTGCAATCGGCCGCCGATCTGATCCGTGCTCAACCGCGCGTGGTGATCAAGGCCGGCGGCGGCACGCGCCGTTTTGCGCAGTCGCTGCGCGCGCTGGCGGAAGCATGCGGTGCCGCGGTTGTGCTATCGCCTGGGTCAACCGGCGTTTTACCCCATAACCACCCGCAGAATATGCATGTCGGCGGCAGCAAGGGTTCGATCAGCGGCAACTACGCGATGACGCACGGCGAGCTGCTTATCGTCATCGGCTCGCGCGCGGTGTGTCAGGCCGATTGCTCGGGTGTGGGATTTCCCAACGCCAGAGCGGTCATCAATATCAACGGCGATTTTTCCGACGTCATTCACTATAACAAGACGCTTGCATTGCCAGGGGATATCGGCGCGGTGATCGCGCAACTGCTGCGCGCCATCGACAACAGCGGCGGGATTGACCTTGCGCGCCGGCAAGAGTGGTTACAGCAATGTGCCAACAAAAAAACCGAGTGGCGATATTTCTGTAACGAGCGCTACACCGCGGCGCCGATCGTGGACGAGGTATGGCGAAAGCCAGTGCTAACGCAGCCCGCTGCGATCAAAATCGTCGCGGACTTCGCCAAATCGATCGGCGCCGTCAAGTACTTCGACGCGGGCGACGTGCAAGCCAACGGGTTCCAGATCGTGGAAGACGATAATCCCGGAGATACCTACACCGAGTCTGGCGCGTCATACATGGGATTTGCGGCAAGCGCTGTAGCCACAAGCGCACTCGCTTCGGTGCCGCGTTACGGCATCGCGTTCTGCGGCGATGGCTCGTTCATGATGAACCCGCAGGTGCTGATCGACGCCACCGAGCACGCCGCGAAGGGCATGATAGTGATATTCGATAATCGCAGGATGGCGGCGATTTCCGGCCTGCAGGCAGCGCAATATGATGGCCATGATTTC
>JAIESJ010000115.1 GCA_019746155.1 Burkholderiales bacterium | reverse complement strand
TCACCCAGCGCAAATGCAACCGGGTCTTTTTGTCCGAGCGTATAGGTCCACCACTCGGCGCGCCGGGACAGGAAGCCCAGCAGCACGCGGCGCGTATTTTCCAGACCGCTTTCGCGGAACAGCCAGTCGAGCGCCAGCGCGGCCTCGCCTGCCGGATCGGCGCGCAGTTGCTCGGCGAACCGCTCCCATGCCTCAGCGACGAGCTGCGAAGTGCGTTCCTGCAGCACCGTGCCTGTGGCGAGTCCGTGATTGAGCGGCGCGCGCTGCAGGATATTCAGGAACCAGCCGTGGAAAGTGGTCACGGTGATGCCGGGCTGCGCGACGAGCACGGTTTCATACAGGCCGCGCGCCTTTGGCAGCAGCGCCCCGGCCCTCGCGTCATCGAGACCGCGCTGCCCCAGGAACTCGCGCACCTCGCCGTCGGGTTTGGTCGCCAGATCGTGCAGCCATTCGCGCAGCCGCGCTTCCATTTCCTGCGCCGCTTTGCGCGTGAAGGTAATGGCGAGGATTTGCGACGGCTCGGCGCCGTCGAGCAGCAGGCGCACGATACGCGAAACCAGCAGCCAGGTCTTGCCGCTGCCCGCGCACGCCTCGACCACGCTGCTCTTCGCGGGGTCGAGGGCGGCGGCGATGATGTCGCTGTCCCGGCTCATCCGCGCTCCCAGTACTGCCTGCGGCACAGCCCTTTCATCTCACACCACGCGCACACCTTCTCCGCGCCCTGCGCCGGCAGCGCCGCGCGCCGGTGCAACGCACTGAACACCTCGCGCAGCCGCGCCAGCGTCGCCCCGGCCAGCGCAGCGGGCTCTTCCTGCGGCGCAATCTCATGCACGCCTTTGCGGTCGAAGCCGAGATATGCGGCCTGCGCCCGCGGACGGTCGGCAAGCAGCAGATAGCACGGCAACTGCACGTCCTCGCCCGCTTCCCTGATTTTGTCCCTCAGCACGCGCTCGCTCTGCGTCTTGTAGTCGAGCACGGCGATGCTTCCGTCGTCCTTCGCATCGACACGGTCGAGCCGGCCGCGCAGCACGACCTGCGCGCCGTTATCGAGCGGCACCGGGCGCTCGCGGAAGTCTTCGCCGGCGTGCCAGCGCCAGCCCTGCTGCTCGCGCTCCGTTTGCCAGTCGAGATACAGCGGTATCAGGATCAGCCACTGCACTAGCCAGCCGCGGCTCAGGTAGTTGGTATCGAGCGCCGCCGCGAAGACTTCTTCGCTGACCGTCTTCAACTCGGCTTCGAGCGCTGCGCGATCTGTGCCGGCCAGCGTCGGATGCCGCGTGTGGAAACGGTTGAGAATGTCGTGCACCAGCAGTCCGAAATCGCGCTTCTCCAGCGCTTCGCTCACCTCGTCCAGTTCGTTCAGGTGCAGCATGTGGCGCGCGAAAAACTGATACGGACAGGCCATCAGGCTCGCGTAACCGCTCGCGGATACTTTTTGCGGCACCAGCGCCGTCTCGGCAGGCGGCGCCGGCGGCGTGGTCTGGGGTTGCGCCGCAACACCGCTTTCCCCCACCGCGATCTGCGCCTCGGGAATGCGCCCGGCGAGCGTGCGGTCGAGAAGATCATCGCGATAGGCGAGTTCGTGGAAAGTCTGCAGCCGCGCGAAAAACGGACTCAGCAGATTGGGCTCCGCGTCCTTCTCGGCCTGCCAGGTCACCAGCGCGGCAGGCACGGTCGCGAGCAACAACGCCAGATCTTCGCGCTCGCGCTCGGCGCGCTCCCGCGCCGTCGGCAGCTGCAATTCCGCGCGCACCGGCTCGTTGAGAAATGGCCCTGCACGCGACCGCCCGGGCAGATGCGCCGCATCGGCGCCCGCCACGATCACCGCGTCGAAATCGCGCAGGCGGCTTTGCGCCAGGCCGGTGAAAATGACCGGGCTGGCCAGGGTCGGATCGCGGTAGGTTTCGCTTTCCAGCTCGCGGTTGAGCCACGCGCGCCATTCGCCAAAAGCAAAGCGCGCGCTGCTCGCCTCGAGTTCTGCGGCGCGACGGGTAATGAGATCGACGAGTTCGCTGCCGGCGCTGTCGCGCGCGAGCCCCGAGGCGATGCCGAGGATGTCGAGTCCCGTCTTGAGCGCAGCGAGCCATTCCCCCAGCGTGCGGCGGCGGCGCCCGAGCACCTCGTCGGCCTGCTTCAGCCGTCCGAGCATTTCCCCGGCGTCGGCCGCGGTCTGCGCATCCTCGATGTCGCATATCAGCGATTGGTAATGCGCGAGGCCCTGGATCACGCTTTTCGCGCGCACGACCCGCTCCAGCTCGTAGACCGCGCGCTTGCGCCGCGCAGGCGTCCAGTCGGAAAGCATGAACGGCGATTTCAGCAGATCCAGCAGGTCCTGGTGGTAGTAGTCGCTGGTGACCGCGTCGAGCCAGCGCCCGATTACGGTGCAGGCACTGGTGGTGGAAAACGCCCAACCCTCTTCGTCCTCCACCAGCACGCCCGCGCGCTCCAGCAGCGCCCGCGCACGGCGCGCAACCAGGCGATCCTGCACCACGACGGCGATTTTCCGTTTGCCGGCGGCGAGCCACTCGCGGATCGCGACATCGATCGCCTGCGCTTCCTGCTCCAGGTTCGCCGCGCCGAACAGACGCACGCGGGCCGCGAGCGGGCTTTCGCCGCAGGAGTCGGCAAAACCGAGCGCGCGTTCACGCAAACTTGGCGCCCTCACGCCCGGCGGCGGCCACACAGCGCTGAACAGCGCCGCGCACGGATCCTCATCATCGGCCGCCGCGCTGAACATCGTCACCGGCGCGCGTCTGGCGTATTCCTCGAGGAATGCGGCCTCGGCGGGCGCAAGTTTCGGCAGCGCCAGTGCATATAACGGCGCCGTTGCCGCGCGCGCAATGCGCGCGAGCTGCAACTGGTAATGGGTTTCCGCATCCGGCCGCTCGCCGCCGCTTGCCGCCAGCGCGCGCCACAAATCGTGCACGACGCGCGCCTCGAAGTTGAGCGCTGCGCTGCGCGTGCGATAGGCGGCTTCGAGCTGGCGGGTGAAATCGGCCAGATCGCGCGGCAGCGCAATGCGGCAGCGCGTGAGTTCGTCGATCAACGCCGCAAGCTCCCCGGCAACGCCCCACAGCTCGCGTTCGTGAAACCAGTTCCGGTCGCGCAGTGCCGCGTAAAGCTCGGTGAGCCGCGCCGTTTCCGCGAGCGGCACGTGGCCGGAAATGACGGATGCGGCAAGATCGCGCAGCGTGACGAGCTGCGGCAGGAGCAGCGTCTGCCGGCCCGCCGCCGCGTGCAGCGCGGACGCAAAAGAATCGGCCGCATAACGGTGCGGCAGGATGACGACGACGCCGCGCAGGTCGGGCAGGCGCGCGCGCTGCTCGGCGACAACGGCGGCGGCCGCTTCCCGCAGCAGCCGCGCCGGAGGAAATGAACGATGAAGCGGTCCCGCGACCGGGTTTTCAGGCATCGGGGGAGACGCCCACGATGGTTATGGCCTGCCGGATATCACCACTGACGGGCGGCGGGTGCATCAGCGTTCGGAATACTTTTCTTTCATCTTTGCCCGCTCGGCGGCATATCCGCGTGCAGCGCGGACGATGCCGACGTCCGACAGCGCATGCTCACTTCTCAAGCAGATGCTCTTTTTCCTTTACTTTTGCCCATTCGTCCGCGTCCGCAGGAGCGTCCTTTTTCTCGATGATCGGCTTCCACACCTTGGCAAGTTCGGCGTTCAACTGGGTAAAATGGCGCTGATCGTCCGGCACGTCGTCTTCGGCAAAAATCGCCTCGACCGGGCATTCCGCCACGCACAGCGTGCAGTCGATGCACTCGTCGGGGTCGATGACGAGCATGTTGGGGCCTTCACGGAAGCAATCTACCGGGCATACATCAACGCAGTCGGTGTATTTGCATTTGATGCAGCTCTCGGTAACAACGTAAGTCATAATGCTCCTTCTGCAAATTATTGATACGCTTGAAATCGGCAAAACGCGCCATATTTTAACAGAAACAAGGCCCTAGCGCGGTATCGACTATAGTGTTTGACGCAGGTGCTTCCCATCGCGTATAAATTTGGTTAGCATAATTCCCACAATTCCCGTTGCCGCACGTTCCGCGGCAGTTTCCATCTTTTTTACAATTACAAGGCCATCATGAGCGAGCACATACATTACGTCACCGACGATACCTTTGAACCCGAGGTCCTGCAGTCCCCGACGCCGGTCCTGGTCGATTACTGGGCGGAATGGTGCGGCCCCTGCAAGATGATCGCCCCCATTCTCGACGAAGTCGCAAAGGAATACTCCGGCAAACTCAAGGTTGCCAAGCTGAACATCGACGAGAACCAGGCCACACCGCCCAAATACGGGATTCGCGGCATCCCGACGCTGATGCTGTTCAAGAACGGCAACGTCGAGGCGACCAAGGTCGGCGCGCTCTCCAAGTCACAGCTAACCGCCTTTATTGACAGCCATATCTAAACCCTATACGCTTGTTGCCTGCGCCTGAACAAGGCCGTTCCTTTCAGCATAAATCGAGCAGTTCCGGCGCGGGCGTGGCATCCTCCCGCTTCCTTTTTCCCTGGTTTCACCCCTATGTAGCGGCGCTATTCGCATATGCATTTATCTGACCTGAAAAATCTCCACGTCGGCGAACTCGTCGATATGGCCGCCAAGAACGAAATTGACGGCGCCAACCGCCTGCGCAAGCAGGAGCTGATCTTCGCGCTGCTCAAGAACCAGGCCAAGAAAGGCGAGAGCATTTACGGCGGCGGCACGCTCGAAGTGCTGCCCGACGGCTTCGGTTTCCTGCGCTCTCCCGATACGTCCTACCTGGCCGGCACCGACGATATCTACGTCTCGCCCAGCCAGATCCGGCGCTTCAATCTGCATACCGGCGACACCATTGAAGGCGAGATCCGCACGCCCAAGGACGGCGAGCGCTACTTCGCGCTGGTCAAGGTCGACAAGGTCAACGACGAACCCCCCGAGAACTCCAAGCACAAGATCCTGTTCGAGAACCTGACGCCGCTGTTTCCGACCAAGCAGTTCAAGCTCGAACGCGACATCAAGGCTGAAGAAAATATCACCGGCCGCATCATCGACATCATCGCGCCGATCGGCAAGGGCCAGCGCGGACTGATCGTGTCGCCGCCCAAGGCCGGCAAGACGGTGCTGATGCAGCACATGGCGCATTCGATCGTCGCCAATCATCCCGAAGTGGCGCTGATCGTGCTGCTGATCGACGAGCGGCCCGAGGAAGTGACCGAAATGCAGCGCTCGGTGAAAGGTGAAGTGGTGTCCTCCACCTTCGACGAGCCGGCCACCCGCCACGTGCAGGTCGCCGAAATGGTGATCGAGAAGGCGAAGCGCCTGGTCGAGCACAAGAAGGACGTGGTGATCCTGCTCGATTCCATCACCCGTCTGGCGCGCGCCTACAACACCGTGGTGCCGGCCTCCGGCAAGGTGCTGACCGGCGGTGTGGACGCCAACGCGCTGCAGCGCCCGAAGCGCTTCTTCGGCGCCGCGCGCAACATCGAGGAAGGCGGCTCGCTCACCATCATCGCCACCGCGCTGATCGACACCGGCTCGCGCATGGACGACGTGATCTACGAGGAATTCAAGGGCACCGGCAACATGGAAATCCATCTTGACCGGCGCATGGCGGAAAAGCGCATTTATCCGGCGATCAACGTCAACCGCTCCGGCACGCGCCGCGAGGAACTGCTGATCGAGAAGGACATCCTGCAGAAGGTGTGGGTACTGCGCAAGCTGCTCTACCCGATGGACGAACTGGAAGCGACCGAATTCCTGCTCGACAAGATCAAAGCCACCAAAACCAACGCGGATTTCTTCGACAGCATGAGGCGTGGTTGATCGCGCATGGAATCATCTGCGCTTCAGCGGTCCTGATACGAAATCCTGCCCACCTGCGGGGTCGCATCCCCATATACTTCATGGGGCCCCTGCTCCGCCCTCCGGTGTGCTACTTCTTCGACTCCATGCGCAGGGGCTGAGATAACTCGGACAAGGAGGGTTTATGTGGCGAGGACTGTTGACCGCAATACTGCTCGCCGGCTGCGTGCAACTGCCGCCGAGTCCGCAGGACATTCAGGCAAAGAAATTCGAAAGCGTGCCCGGTAAGGCCGTGATTTATCTGGTACGCAATGACCCCGACATCAGCCGGTTGGCTGCTCCCGTGAAACTCGACGATGCCATCATGGGAACGACCTATGCGGGCACTTACTTTCGCTGGGAAGTGGCGCCGGGCCGGCATCGCATCAGCGGTTACGCCAGCGATAACGGCGAGATCACGCTTGCGACCGAAGCAGGAAAAATCTATTTTGTCCGCCAGATTGTTGTCAACCCGCGCGTCGCACATTCCGTTTTCCACACCACGGACGAAGACTCGGGACGCCGGATTGTGTTACGCTCCGGACTGATCGAATCGCACTGACCTGCCGCAACCCGCGGGTCAATCAACATCCATTTTATTTGTCTTGCCATGCCCGGCAACCTGAAAATATTGACGCTACTGGTATTGTCGCTCGCGGCCCTCGGCGGCTGCGCGTCCACGCCGCAAGCCTCGCCCCAGCGCGACGCCGAAGCCAAGCAATTCCGCGCCCATCCGGCCACCTCGGCCATTTATGTCTACCGCACCGACCGCCACGCGGAAGAAAGCGGCACTGATCTCTACGTCGACGGCCGGCTGATCGGCGCCACGCTCCAGCAGTCGTTCTTCCGCATCGACGTGAACCCCGGCATGCACGTACTCAACGGCATGGGACCGGACCAGGGATCGCTGAGAATGGAAACGCGGCCGGGCCAGGTTTACTTCGTGGAATTGAACGTCATCGCCGGCAATTCCCATTTCGCTGTCGTCGCCCCGCAAGTCGCGCGGCAGGCAATCATCTCCTGCTGCGAGCTGATGGAAAACTGGGCGCCCGGCCAGCGCCCCTTGCTGCGATAACCCCCTGGACCTGGACCGTCACGCAGGCTGGTCGCAATGCGCGCGCCACGGTGCGGGATACTGTTTTACGGAAGCAATTCCGGATATCCTATACGGCCAATTTCTGGAATTTCTGCAAGGATAATCAAGCGATGAAGCGTTTCAAGATCGCCGTCATCCCGGGTGACGGCATCGGCAAGGAAGTCATGCCCGAAGGCCTGCGCGTGCTGGAAGCCGTCGGCCGCAAGTTCGACATTCAGTGGAAGTTCGACGAGCTCGGCTGGAGCTGCGACTACTACGACCGGCACGGGCGCATGATGCCCGAAGACGGTCTGGAGCAGCTCAAGCGGCACGACGCCATCTATTTCGGCGCGGTGGGCTGGCCCGCCAAAATACCCGACCATGTTTCGCTGTGGGGCCTGCTGATCCCGTTCCGGCGCGGCTATGACCAGTACGTGAACCTGCGCCCGGTGCGGCTGATGCCCGGCATGAAGTGCCCGCTCGCCAACCGCAAGCCGGGCGACATCGACTTCTGGGTGGTGCGCGAGAACAGCGAAGGCGAATACTCTTCGGTGGGCGGCCGCATGTATGCCGGCACCGAGCGCGAATTCGTGACGCAGCAGGCGGTGTTCTCCCGCCACGGCGTGGATCGCATCCTGAAATTTGCCTTCGAACTCGCGGCAAGCCGGCCCAGGAAGCACCTGACCTCGGCCACCAAGTCGAACGGCATCTCGATTTCGATGCCGTACTGGGACGAGCGCGTCAAGGCGATGTCCGCCCACTACCCCGGCATCAAGGTCGACCAGTTCCACATCGACATCCTGTGTGCGCATTTCGTGATGCATCCGGACTGGTTCGATGTCGTGGTCGCCTCCAACCTGTTCGGCGACATCCTGTCCGATCTGGGGCCGGCGGCGACCGGCACCATCGGCATTGCGCCCTCGGCCAACATCAATCCGGAGCGCGCATTTCCGTCGCTGTTCGAGCCGGTGCACGGCTCGGCGCCCGATATCTACGGCAGGAACATCGCCAACCCGCTCGGGCAAATCTGGTCGGGCGCGATGATGCTCGACCATCTGGGCTGCCCCGAGGCCGCGGCTGCCGTGGTGAAGGCCATCGAAAACGTGCTGTTGGAAGGCCCCAAGACCCCGGACCTGGGAGGCAAAGCCGGCACAGCCGATCTCGGCAAAGCCGTTGCCGAGGCATTGTAAACTTGCAAGATACCGGCGATTCGGCCATAATTCGCCCCTTTCCGGTTGCAAGCCGGTCTGCCTGGACACTGCCATGAAAGCAAAAATTCATCCTGAATACAATGAGATAAACGTCGCGTGCAGCTGCGGCAACACGTGGAAAACGCGTTCGACGCTGGGCAAGGACCTGCACGTCGAGGTGTGCTCGGCCTGCCACCCGTTCTACACCGGCAAGCAGAAAATCGTCGACACTGCGGGGCGCGTCGAGAAATTCAGGCAGAAATACGGCAGCAAAACGCCCGCCAAGTCCAAGGCGGCGGCATAGCTTATTCATTTCTCATGACAAAGGGCAGCCGAGGCTGTCCTTTGTCTTTTTCAGCATTCCAAACCGTCAAAATCGCAAGCGGCGGCAATCAATAACGCACAGGGCGTTTTGCAAGTTTTCTTTGTAATGTGCGACGGTGCATGCCCAGCCGGCGTGCGGTCTCGGAGATGTTGCCACCGCACTCGGTGAGCACCTTCTGGATGTGCTCCCACTCGAGCCGCGCCACCGACAGCGGGCGCGCCGCCACCGGCACCCCGGCGTCGCCCCCGGCGCGATGCAAC
>JAIESJ010000093.1 GCA_019746155.1 Burkholderiales bacterium | reverse complement strand
CACAGTCTGTCCCTGCGCTTTCATCTCGAGCGCCAGACCGGCGGCGTGTCGCGCGACATCGAACGCGGCACGCTCGGCATTTCCACGCTGCTTTCGTACATGCTGTTCTCGATCATCCCGGTGCTGCTGGAATTCGGTCTCGTCGCATTCGTGCTGTTCGCGAAATTCGACTGGCGCTTCGTTGCCGTGACTTTTGTCGCCATCGCGCTCTATCTCGTGTTCACCGTGGCGGTCACCGAGTGGCGCACGGAGATACGCCGCCGCGCCAACGAGCTCGATTCAAAAGCCAATACCCGTGCCATCGACAGCCTGCTCAATTACGAGACCGTCAAGTATTTCAACAACGAGAACTACGAGGCACAGCGCTATGACGAGAACCTGGGGAAATACGAGTCGGCAGCGGTGAAGACCGAGGCATCGCTGGGACTCCTGAATATCGGCCAGAGCTTCATCATTGCCGTGGCGGTGACGCTGCTGATGCTGCTTGCGGCGCAGGGCGTGGTCGACAAGACATTGACGCTGGGCGATCTGGTGCTGATCAACGGCCTGCTGATCCAGCTCTACATTCCGCTCAATTTCCTGGGCAGCGTCTACCGCCAGATCAAGCAGGCGCTGATCGACACGGAGCACATGTTCCGGCTGCTCGAAGAAAACCGCGAGATCGAGGACCGTCCCGGTGCGGTGGCGCTGCCTGCGGGCGGCGCCGTGATCCGCTTCGATCGCGTCAACTTCAGCTACGATCCCAAGCGCCAGATCCTGTTCGACGTCAGTTTTGAAGTGCCTGCCGGCAGCAAGGTCGCGGTGGTGGGGCACAGCGGCTCGGGCAAAT
Source organism: Burkholderiales bacterium (assembly GCA_019746155.1). Classification (GTDB taxonomy): domain Bacteria; phylum Pseudomonadota; class Gammaproteobacteria; order Burkholderiales; family SG8-41; genus CAKKQX01. The sequence continues at coordinate 7,852 of JAIESJ010000093.1, read as the reverse complement.
CGACGCTCGCGCGGCTCCTCTACCGGTTCTATGACGTGTCCGGCGGCGCCATCCTGATCAATGGCGTTGACATCCGGGATCTCAAACAGACCAGCCTGCGCGCGGCGATCGGCATCGTGCCGCAGGACACGGTGCTGTTCAACGACACCATCCGCTACAACATTCACTATGGCCGCCCTGAGGCCACGCCGGAAGAAGTCATCGAAGCCGCCAGGGCGGCACATATCCACGACTTTATCGAGAGCCTGCCTGACGGGTATGAAGCGCGTGTCGGCGAGCGGGGACTGAAGCTCTCGGGAGGGGAAAAACAGCGCGTGGCGATCGCGCGCGCGATCCTGAAGAACCCGAGGATCCTGATTTTCGACGAGGCGACCTCGGCGCTCGACTCCAAATCGGAAAAAGCGATCCAGGCCGAACTCCATCGCATCGCGCACGGCCACACCACGCTCATGATCGCGCACCGCCTGTCCACGGTGATGGATGCCGATCAGATCCTGGTAATGGATCACGGCCGCATCGTCGAACGCGGCACGCATCAGCAGCTGCTCGGGCGCGGCGGCGCCTACGCCCAGATGTGGTCGCTGCAGCAACAGGAAGACGAGAAGCGCAAGAGCAAGGAGGCCGTCGAGCCGGATGTCGCGGCGGCGGTGTAAGGGGCTTTGAAGATCAGCGCGCCGCAGATGCGGTCGCGCGGCACAGTACGGTCGTCAACTCCGGCGAAGGCTTAATTGCCCTTGATCCACAGCATGGTCCTGCCGTCGTTGTGGCTCCCCTGGACCCTGTCGGGAGCGGATATTGCCCACTCGCTAAATGGTTTTCGGGAAAGCGACCCTAATAATCGTGCCGCTGCCGCCGGCGCCGTGGCCGAGCGAGACTTCGGCGCCATGACGCTGGGCGATCTCGCGCACGATGGCGAGACCCAGGCCGCAGCCCTCGACACCGGTGCCGAGCACGCGATAAAACCGCTCGAACACACGTTCGCGCTCGGACTCCGGAATGCCCGGACCGTTGTCCTCGACTGACAACGCAATATTGCCGGCATCCTGCGCTATATGCACCGTGACCTGGCCACCGGGCTGGGTATAGCGGACAGCGTTGTCGAGCAGGTTGTTGAGCATTTCGCGCAGCAGGAATGCGTCGCCTTCTATCGTTACGCCATCCTGCGAGCTGTCAAAGCCAAGGTCGATGTTGCGCGCCAAGGCGCGCGGCACCCATTCGGTGGTGGCCTCGCGCACCAGTTTGTTCAGGTCGAGCTGCTCAGTGGTGTGCGCGCGCTCGGTGCCCGGTTCGGCGCGCGCCAGCGACAGGAGCTGGTTGATGAGGCGCGTGATCTGTTCGGTTGCGGTATGAAGCTGGTGCAGCGTGGCCCGGGCTTCCCCGGATGGCGACTGCCGCAGCGCAAGCTCGGTCTGGGTCTTGATGCCCGCCACCGGCGTGCGCAACTGGTGTGCGGCGTCGGCGATGAAGCGCTGCTGCGCAGCGAGTGTCCCGGAGAGGCGCTGCAGAAGATCATTCATCGCCCGGATCAGCGGCCGCACTTCCTGCGGCGCCTGCTCTTCCGGCAAAGCGGAAAGATCGCGGTGCGAACGGCTTTCTATTTCCTTGCGCAGCGTCGACAACGGCGCGAGGCCGCGGCCTACCGCGTACCACAGCAGAACCGCGGCCAGCAGGATCAGCAGGGCTTGCGGCAGCATCATGCGCAGCAGGATCAGGCGCGCAAATTCGGTGCGCGCGACGCGGTTTTCTGCAACCAGCACCGTAACGAGTCCCTGGTTCTTGCCACTTTCTACCGGCAGCTGCAGTGCGACGATGCGTACCGGCTTGCCCTGGTATTCGTCATCGTAGTAGTTGATCTTGGCGGAGAGCGGATCAGGCGGCGGGGGCAGATCGGGATCGCCCGTGATGAATTCGTTCCGGGGACCGGTGACGAGATAGTAGACCCGGCCGGATTCCCGGCTCTGCAGCATCTGTATGGCGACCTCCGGCAAATCGACATAGATGCGATCATTGAGCACCTTGACTTGCCGGCCGATGTCGAGAGCCGACTCGAGTAGCGCCCGGTCGTAGGCGAGGTTGACGAAGCGGTTGGCGATGTCGTAATCGACGAGGGTGCTGATCGACCACAGCACGATCAGCGGGCCCGCCAGCCAGGTGAGAAGCTGGCGGCGCAGGGTGCGGGGTCTAGACATTCGGCGCTTTTTCGAGCAGATAGCCCAGCCCGCGTATGGTGCGTATCGCGACGCCGGCGGGCTCGAGCTTGCGGCGCAGCCGGTGCACGTAGACTTCGATCGCGTTGGCGCCGACTTCCTCGTCCCAGCCATAGAGCTGTTCTGCAAGCTGTTCCTTGCCGACCACGCGGCCGCTGCGCATCATCAGCACTTCCAGCACGCCGAGCTCGCGCGCCGAGAGATCGAGCGGCTCGCCGTCGAGGGTGGCACGCCGGCCGGCGATATCGAGCGTGAGTGCGCCGTGATTCAGGAGCGAGCTGCCGCCGGATTGGCCGCGGCGGATCAAGGCGCGCACGCGCGCCTCGAGTTCCGGCAGGTCGAACGGCTTGGTCAAGTAATCGTCGGCCCCGAGGTCGAGCCCCTTGACGCGGTCCTGCAGGGCGTCGCGCGCGGTCAACACCAGCACCGGCACTTTGACGCCGCGGCGGCGCAGGCGGCGCAGCACTTCGAAGCCGTCGATCTTGGGCAACCCGAGATCGAGGATCACGATGTCATAGCCTTGCGCGGCCAGCACGTGATCGGCTTCGGCGCCGTCATTGATGCAGTCGACGGCATAATCGGCCTGGCGCAGCGAGCGCGTCAGGCCGTCAGCCAGCACCGGGTCGTCCTCAACAATCAGTACACGCATATGCCGGGAACCGGTAGTCCAATTGCGAATAGTTTACAGCAGCCGCCACCTCGGTGTTTCCGGCGGGCGGACCTGACCGCGTACGATGCAGTGTGAAAAATTCCTCATTTTGCACCATCGACACCGCAGTAAGCTTCATGTAAGCCAGGGTTGCTATCGTGCAAACCGAATTGCAGAGTCGCTCAGCGGCGGCTTACCGGAATTGGGCAGTTTGTCCGGTCTTTCCTCCTCGGAGGCCTGGCAGTTGCAGTTGTCTGTGCTGAGCGGACGATTGCAGGGCCTCTTTAATCTCCGCCGGGACAACCCACACTGTCCCGAGCGGAGTTTTTTTTGCCCCTTTACTTCCGCATCCTGCCGCGGTTTTACTTCGAAAACACATACCTACCTAAAAAACTTGTTGAAAATCCCGGCCTAACCTAGTATTTTTGCAACCTAAATATGCGGCATGGCGTGTCGTAAAGAATATAACGCCAGGAGTTTGCCGGACCCAAGTCCGGCAAACTCCTGGCAGCCTGTCGGACCATCAAAGTCCGACAGGCTGCTAGAGGGAGGGAATCCTGAATAAGCTCTTGTGGGTACTAATGACGGGCATGGTTTTCGCCGGTAGCGCAATGGCTGCACAGGCCGGGGATCCTGTTCCGGGCAAGGAAATGCGCGTTGCAAGCGGCGACCGGCCCATGGACTCCGCCTTTGCAAACCGGGCCAAAAACCTTAATCTCAAGTCCGCTTCGGTGCTGGTCGTCTCTCAGGACAATGGCCGTGCGCTCTACGCAAAAAACACCCAGGCCGTTGTGCCGATCGCCTCGATCACCAAGCTGATGACGGCGATGGTGACGCTCGATGCACGGCTTGCGCTCGATGAGCGCGTCACGATCAGCGAGGCCGACGTCGATGACCTCAAGGGCACGCGCTCGCGGCTCAAGGTCGGCGCTGCGCTGACACGCAGCGACTTGTTGCACCTGGCGCTGATGTCTTCCGAGAACCGTGCCGCAGCGGCACTCAGCCGCGCCTATCCCGGCGGCACGGCGGCCTTTGTCGCGGCAATGAACCAGAAAGCAATCGAACTCGGCATGTGGCGCACGCGCTTTGTCGACGGCACCGGCTTGTCCAGCGACAATGTATCGACTGCGCAAGACCTGGCGAAAATGGTGAATGCCGCCTACCGCTATCCTCTGGTGCGCGAATACACGACGGATACGGATCATGCAGTCAGGTTTGCCAACGGCCGTGTCCTGCGGTATCGAAACTCCAACGGTTTGGTCAAGAACCCGAACTGGCATATCGGGTTGTCCAAGACCGGCTACATCAGCGAGGCCGGGCGCTGCCTGGTCATGCAGGCGGAAATCGCGTCGACGCCAGTGGTGATCGTATTGCTCGACTCATGGGGCAAGTCCACGCGCATCGGCGATGCGAACCGCATCAAGAAGTGGATCGAAAGCAATAACGCCCGCCCGCCAGCCGGCTGATTTGCGTACAACCCGCAGCCTGCGCGGCATGCATGGCGGGAGAGCACCCGCAATGGTGCCTGTCCATACTGACAATACTTCCTTGCCGGAGCCGATACCCCCATGGAGCAGGTGCGCCCCCGCGTCGCTTTTCACGATCTGCCGCCCGCAGCCGGGAGCTTTCTTGAAGACGTACTGAGCGGTTTATCCAGGCCGCAGAAGACGCTGAGCCCGAAGTATTTCTATGATGCCCGCGGCTGCGAGCTGTTCGACGCGATCTGCGGGCTTCCCGAGTATTACCCGACGCGCACCGAAATGGCGATGATGCAGAGGTATGCGCCGGAGATGGCGGAGCATCTCGGGCCGGACTGCATCCTGATCGAGTATGGCAGCGGCACCAGCCGCAAGACGCACGTGCTGATAGCGGCGCTCGAACCGGTTGCCTATGTGCCGATCGATATCGCCGGCGAGCAGCTCAGGGTTTCTGCCGTGCGGCTGGCGGAGGCATTTCCGCAACTCAAAATCGTGGCCGTGCGTGCCGATTATTCACAGGCGCTCAGGCTGCCGGAAATCGACGGCATGCCCGCGCGCCGTCGCGTGATCTACTTTCCGGGCTCGACCATAGGCAATTTCACGGTGCCGGAAGCGCGGGCGTTTCTGCAAAACGCGCGCTCGCTCGCCGGCGCGGCGGGCGCCATGCTGGTAGGCGTGGACCTCAAGAAAGACCATGCGCTGCTTCACGCGGCATACAACGATGCGCAGGGCGTTACCGCCGAGTTCAATCTCAACCTGCTTGCCCGCATCAACCGCGAGCTCGGGGCGGACTTCGACCTGGCCGCCTTCCGTCACCATGCTTTTTACAACGCCGGGGCCGGGCGTGTCGAGATGCATCTGGTCAGTCTCAAGGCGCAGCGCGCGGCGCTTGGCGGCCGCAGTTTCGATTTCCGTCCCGGCGAAACCATACATACCGAAAACTCCTACAAATATTCAATCGAGGAGTTTCAGCGGCTTGCGCGTTCGGCCGGATTCGAACCCGCAGCATGCTGGACCGACCCGCAGCAGTTGTTCGCGGTGCATTACCTGACCGTGCCGCGCTGAGGGTCCGGGATGACACCACAATGTGGAATTGCGAGTGCAGCGGTTCCCCGCCAATGATATAATTCATTTCAGAACGCGGACTTATCTTTTGCGATCTGGCCCGGATTGCGCGCAGCCCCGTTGTTTCTGCCGCTCCCTTCTTATTTCCTGATGGCGATATATCTGATCGTATTGATGTGTACCCTGAACCACGCCGGGTTCGGGGGCAGCCGGGTCGCGGTCTCGCTTTACGCGCTTGAACTCGGCGCGAATCAGTTTACGATCGGTGTGCTGATGGCGTTGTATGCGCTGTGTCCGATGTTGCTGGCCGTCTACATCGGCAAGCTGGCTGATCGCGTCGGCCCGCGGCTGCCCATGCTGCTGGGCACCACGGGCGTAGCGGTGGCGCTGCTGCTGCCGCCGCTGGTGCCCGGGCTTGCCACGCTCTACCTGTCGGCTCTGCTGCTCGGCACGTCGTTTCATTTCTTTTTTGTCACCGTGACGGGTATTGCAGGCGGCATCGGCGGCGGGGAAAATCGCGCGCGCAATTACGCGCTGGTCAGCCTCGGATTCTCCGGCGCGGGTTTCCTGGGGCCCATGGCTGCGGGGTTTTCGATCGATCATCTCGGATACTTGCCGACATTCCTGCTGCTCGCCTCGTTCACCGTGGCGCCCATGCTGCTGCTGTGGTTCAGGTCGGGGTTTCTGTCCGAGGCTGCGAAACACGAGAGCGAGGGCGAGAAGCGCAGCGCGTTCGACCTGTGGCGCATCCCGGTCCTGCGCAACACTTTCATTGCCAGCGGCTTCATCTCGTCGGCATGGGATCTTTTCCAGTTTTACTTTCCGGTCTATGGCCACTCCATAGGCCTGTCGGCGTCCGTCATCGGGACCGTGCTCGGCGTGTTCGCGCTCGCCACCTTCGTCATCCGCATCGCCCTGCCGCATCTGGTGAGAAGGTCGAGCGAGGCCGAGATCCTGACCTACGCGATCTTCGTGGCGGCGTTCGCGTTCGCGCTGTTCCCGTTTTTCCAGAACGCCTACGCATTGGCGGCGATTGCCTTCCTGCTGGGGCTGGGCGTGGGTTGCGGTCAGCCGATGTCGATGTCGTTGATCTATTCGCTTGCGCCGCGCGGACGGGTGGCGGAATCCGCGGGCTTGCGCGTGACGGTGAACAATTTCACGCATTTGGTGATCCCGCTCGTTTTCGGCAGCGTGGGTACGGCGTTCGGCTACATGCCGGTATTTGTCTCGAATTCCGCGATGCTGGTTGCCGGCGGCTTTCTGATGCGCAGAAACAGCGCGCCAGGCAGGGATTAGCGCACCAGACCTGGACGAATGCCTGCAGCCTCGACGCTGCGGATGCGCCCGGCCCAACCCTACCGCTTCAGCCGACCAGCGGCTGGCGGCGTCACCGTGAAACTTTGCAGCGAATGCGCTGCCAAAACGGACGCGATACAGCACGTATTATCCTTGACCGTACGCAAATCGGAGGAAAGGAAGCCACTATGAACGCCAAGACACTGGTCGCCGTCCTGCTGGCGGCAAGTTCGGTGATTGCGTCGGCGGATGACAAGGAAGCCTATAACCGGCGCGCTGCCGATAACGATATGACCCTGTTCCGCCAGCTCGATCTGAACGGGGATGGCCGGTTGTCGCACGACGAGGCAAGGGGCGACCTCAACCTCGGCCCCCGCTTTAGCGACATCGATATCAACCGCGATGGCATCGTCACCCCTGACGAAATGCGGCGCTACATTGAGCAGACCTACGGGATCAAGCCCGCCGCCTGAATCCGGCGCTGTGGCCGCTGCGGCGGAGTAAGGCCGGGACTGCCGCAGCCGCGTCCTGGCTGCCGTGCCAGGGCTCTTGAAAATTCAGAAATTGCCCCTATATCGCTATCCGTTGGCGGTTCAGCCAATGTAAAGCCCATTGTTTTCAAATAGTTAAGTGAGGAGCGACTCCTATGAAAATACGTCCTTTACATGACCGCATTATCGTCAAGCGGTTGGAAGAAGAGCGCAAGACCGCCTCCGGCATTGTCATTCCTGACACCGCGGCAGAGAAACCCGATCAGGGAGAAGTCATCGCTGTCGGGAAGGGCAAACTCATGGAGGACGGCAAGGTGCGTCCGGTCGATCTCAAGGTCGGCGACAAGGTTCTGTTTGGCAAGTATTCCGGCCAGACGGTCAAGGTCAAGGGTGAAGAGCTGCTCGTGATGCGCGAAGAAGACGTCATGGGCGTTCTCGAAGCCGCTTAATCGATTGCGGGAGGTAACTGGCTATGGCAGCAAAAGAAGTCAAGTTTCATGAATCGGCGCGGCATCGCATCGTTGCCGGCGCCAACATCCTGGCCGACGCGGTCAAGGTGACGCTGGGACCGAAAGGCCGTAACGTCGTACTCGAGCGCTCGTTCGGCGCGCCGACGGTGACCAAGGACGGCGTGTCGGTCGCCAAGGAAATCGAGCTCAAGGACAA
>JAIESJ010000143.1 GCA_019746155.1 Burkholderiales bacterium | reverse complement strand
ACAAAGCCGTGGCGCGCGATGCGGCGTCGCGCGACCTGCGCGGCGCAGCCGGGGTTTTCGTGCGTGTGAACGGCCCGGAGACCGAGTGGTTCGAAGAGGACCTGAAGCTGTGTGCAGCGATCGGCGCGGGCGGGGTAGTCGTGCCGAAAGCCGAAGACCCGGAGCATCTGCGCCACGCGACGCAGCGCCTGCCCGCCGGTGTTCCCGTTCTGCCGCTTATCGAGACGGCGCGCGGCTTCGCCAATCTAGCGGCGCTGTGCGCGGTGCCTTGGGTACAGCGGCTGGTGTTCGGGTCGATCGATTTCCAAGTCGACCTCGGCATCACCGGTGAGGGCGAGGAGCTGCTGTATTTCCGCTCGGAGCTCGTGCTTGCCTCCCGCCTCGCCGGGCTCCAGCCGCCGGTGGACGGCGTCACCGTCGAGATCAACGATACGCGAGTCGTGCGAAACGACGCATTGCGGGCTAAACGCCTCGGGTTCGGCGGGAAGCTCTGCATCCACCCGAAGCAGGTCGCGCCAGTGAACGAGTGCTTTTATCCTAGTGCCGAGGAGATAGCGTGGGCGAAACGCGTTGTGGAAGCAGCCGCAGCAGCAAGCGGTGGCGCCGTTTCGGTGGACGGAAAAATGGTAGACCGGCCCGTCATTCTCAGAGCCGAAGGAATACTGCGCGAGTCGATGCGTACCCCGGGCGCAAAATTGCCGTAGCAGGACGCCCGTCGCAGGGCTCCGGGATGCCACGCTGGCCGCAGTTCTACACCGGCCCGCGGGCGTGCAGCCAGCGCGCCAGCGGCGAGAGCGCACCAAAAATGCCAATGCTGGCGAAGGCAAAACCCCACGCAACCGTGTTCTTGTTGCCGCCGGCCAAGTCGAGTACCACGCCGAACACCAGCGGCGCGAGAAACGCGGCGCTGAAGCCGATGAGCGAATAGATGGCCATGCTCGCGCCGCGCAGTCCGGGCGGCGCGGACGCGATGGCGCCCGAGGTCAGCGCCGCGGAATCACCGAGCATCAGGCCGTAGTGCACGCACATCAGCAGGAACACCAGCAGCCACGGCAAGGCCGCGGTGAAGCCCAGCACGCACGCCGTCAGCCCCGACAGCGTCATGAAGGTGAAGATCACTCGCTGGCGCCCGAAACGAATCGCCAGCTCATTGCCCGACACGCTCATCACGGGACCCAGCATGTTAATGATGGCGGCGAGCGTCGCCGCGCTCCACAGCATCGGCGAATCGGCGGGCTGCAGCGAAGCGGAAAAAACCAGGAACGCCACCATCCACGAGCGCTGGCCGAACAGTTCGTAGTTGTGGGCGGCGTAACCTAAAATGTAAGCGCGTGTCGCGCGGTTTTCGAGCACGGGGCGGAAATCGAGCAGCGCCGGCGGTGCGATGTGCTCGGGATGGGTCATGCCTTTCGGCATCGCCAGATTCACCAGCGCTGCCGCAAGCAGCGGTCCGACGGTGCCGAAGATGAAGGCCCACTGCCAGCCGAAGACGGCGCCGAGCTTGCCGCACACCGCGATGGAGATGCTCGAGCCGATGCCGAAACTCGCGGTGTAAAAGGCCGTGGCGCGCGACTGCGCGCTGCCTTCGAGATGATCGGTGAGGTTCTTGAGCCCCGGCATGTAAGTGCCGCCCAGCCCGAAGCCGATCAGGAATTGGAACAACAACGCGCTCCACAGCCCTTGCGCGAACAGCGCAAAGCCCGCGGCACCGACGCTGGAAATCACGCAGGCCCACAGATAGACGCGGCGAGAATCGATGCGGTCGGTGAGGCTGGTCAGTATCGGCACCGCGGCCATGTAGCCCGCGAAATAGACGCCGCTGATGAGCCCGGCCGAGGAGTTGGAGAGTGCCCACTCGCGCTGGATCTGCGGCAGCAGCGCGGTGTAGGCGGCAAAGCCGGTCATGGACAGCACTTCGGCTACGCACATGGTGAGCGTCAGCCGCACGGCCGATTGCGAATTCGCCCGCATGGCTTTAGTCAGAGGGCTCCTGATTTGCGCTTCGCGTTGAACCTGCCGCGCTTGAAATCCCGGATGATCTCGCGCGCGGCATTGTGACCGGGAATGCCGGTCACGCCGCCGCCGGGATGGGTGCCGGCGCCGCACATGTAGAGCCCTTTTACGGGCCCGCGATAATCGGCGTGGCCCAGCACCGGGCGCGCGCTCCACAACTGGTCGAGCGTCAACGCGCCGTGAAAAATGTCGCCGCCGGTGAGCCCGAACTCGCGTTCGAGATCGAGCGGCGAGAGCACTTTTCGCCCCAGCACGGCTGCCTTGAAGTTCGGCGCATAACGGGTGACGGTGTCGATCACGAGGTCGGCGGCGGGCTCCTTGATTTCGTCCCAGTCGAGGTCATTGGGCAGCTGCGGATTGAAGTGCTGGCAGAACAGGCTGGCGACGTGTTTCCCCGGCGGCGCCAGCGTGTCGTCGACGGTGGACGGGATCAGCACCTCCACAACCGGCGCGCGCGAACAGCCGTAAGTACGTGCATCGAAATAGGCCTGTTCCATGTAGCGCAAGGACGGCGCGATGATGATACCGGATTTGTGGTGGTCCCCGACCGATTTCCCCGGCAGGCAGGAAAAGTCCGGCAGTTCGGCGAGCGCCACGTTCATGCGGAAAGTCGCCGAGCCGCATTTCCAGTTGCGGATGCGCTGCACGAACTCGGCATCGAGCGCGCTTTCATCGATCAGCTTCAGGTACAGCAGTTTCGGATTGAGGTTGGACACGACACAACGCGCCTCGATCACGCGCCCGTCGGCCAGCTGCACGCCCTGCGTGCCGCGGCCGTCCACGCACACCTTGACCACTTCGCAGTCGGTATCGATCTCCACGCCGCGGTGGCGCGCCTCCTGCGCCATCGCCTGCGTGATCGCGCCCATGCCGCCGACTGCATGCCCCCAGGCGCCGCGCTTGCCGTTCACTTCGCCGAACACGTGGTGCAGCAGCACGTAGGCCGAGCCCGGCGTATAGGGACTCGCGAAATTGCCGACGATGGCGTCGAAGCCGAATGCCGCCTTGATCGGTCCGGATTCGAACCAGCTGTCGAGCAGGTCACCCGCGCTTTTGGTCAACAGATCGAGCAGGTCGCGGCGCGCCGCCATGTCGAGCTTGCGCACGCGGTTGCCGGTCTTGAGTACGCTTACGATATCCCGCAGACCACCGCCGACGTTGGGCGGCGTTTCCAGCAACAGGCTGCGCAGCACGGCGGCCGCCTGCTCGAGCATGGCGTAGTACGCGGGAAGCCGCTCCGCATCGCGCTTCGAGTAGCGCGCCACCTCGGCCTGCGTCGCGGCGAGCGAACCGCCGACTTTGAGGTATTGCGTATCCGACAGCGGCAGAAAATTGGAAACCGGGCGCTCGATGATGCGCAGGCCGTGCTCGGCCAGGCGCAGATCGCGGATCACCGTGGGATGCAGCAGGCTTACCGTATAGCTCGCGGTCGAATTACGGAACCGCGGGAAAAACTCCTCGGTGACCGCCGCCCCGCCCACCACCGGGCGGCGCTCGAGCACGCGCACCTTGAGGCCGGCGCCGGCCAGATAGCAGGCACAGGTCAGGCCGTTATGACCGCCGCCGACGATCAGCGCGTCGTACGGTTTGGAACTGGGCATCGGAAGCGGGTTGTTGTGTTATGCCTTGTGGAAATCGTATTAAAGAAACAGGTTTGGCGCGCCCGAGACGATTCGAACGTCCGACCCCTGCCTTCGGAGGGCAGTACTCTATCCAACTGAGCTACGGGCGCGCAAGCCACTGATTCTATCACAGTCGCAGGCATGGACTGCCGTCGAATCAAGCTTTTACCGAGGTGGCGATTGCCGCTATAATGTGCGCCTTTCGTGCCTTATTCCCATCCGCAGGACAATAAATGAGCGAAGTTAAAATCGAAGAGCATTCTTCCCCGATCAAAACTCCGAAGCAGTTGATCATCGTTCTGGTACTGGCGTTTGTAGTGCCGATTGCGCTGATCGTCATGCTCACGCAACTCGTGATCGGCAGCGCCAGGTTCGGCAAGGACCACCCCGGAATGTCGGACGAAGCCATCGCCAAGCGGCTGAAGCCGGTGGGCGACGTCGTGGTGAGCGATCCCAACGCCCCGAAAATCGAGAAAACCGGCCAGCAGGTGGTGGAAACGGTATGCGCAGCGTGTCATGCCACGGGTGCGCTCAACGCGCCCAAGATCGGCGACAAGGCGGCGTGGGCCAAGCTCATCGGCGAAGGCCAGGAAAAGGTGACGCAGGACGCGCTCAAAGGCATACGCCAGATGCCACCGCGCGGCGGCAATCCCGACCTGACCGACACCGAATTCGCACGCGCAGTGGCCTACATGGCCAACCAGGCGGGCGCCAGCTGGAAGGAACCCGAATCGAAACCGGCGCCTGCCTCAAAGCCGGCCGTGACGGCTGCCGCACCCGCCGCTCCAACTGCGGCGCCTGCAGCCGCGTCCGCCAAAGCGGACGCCAGCAAAGGCAAGGCGGTCTATGAGGCAAACTGCGTTGCGTGTCACGCTGCGGGCGTCGCAGGCGCGCCGAAGGCCGGCGACAAGACCGCTTGGGCGCCGCGTATCAAGAGCGGCATGGACGCGCTCTATACTGCCGCGCTCAAGGGCAAAAACGCGATGCCGCCCAAGGGCGGGAACAGTTCGCTCGCCGACGCCGACGTCAAAGCCGCGGTCGATTACCTCGTGGGCCTGGTAAAGTAAATAGGGAAAATAGGGAATAGTAAATGGTAAATGGGAAGGCGCAGTGCTGCTGCGCCTTTTTGTTTCGACAGTTTTGCCTGTTCTGAGCGATGCGCGCGCTCACGTTGACGAGCGCACTGCGCATCACACGGCGGCTCTGCACCCTTCACCCTTCACCCTTCACTGACCATGTCCACCTACGCCATCGGCGACGTACAAGGCTGCTACGATCAGTTGCGACGCCTGCTGGACAGTATCGCCTTCGATCCGGCGTGCGACCGGCTGTGGTTCGTGGGCGACCTCGTCAACCGCGGGCCGCAGTCGCTGCAAACCCTGCGCTTTGTCAAGGGCCTGGGCGAACACGCGGTAACCGTTCTCGGCAATCACGATCTGCATCTGCTGGTTGTCGCCGCGGGGGCGAGAAAACTCCACCGCGGCGACACGCTCGACGAGATCCTCGCCGCGCCGGACCGCGACGAGCTGCTGGTGTGGCTCAGGCACCGGAGCATGATGCATGCGGGGGACGGCTACGCGATGGTGCATGGCGGCCTGTTGCCGCAGTGGAGCATCGCCCAGGCGCTCGCGCTGGGACGGGAAGTCGAGAATGCGCTGCGCGGCGAGGACTACCATGATTTCCTGTGTCACATGTACGGCAATGAGCCCGCCCGCTGGCGCGACGATCTTTCAGGCCATGACCGGTTGCGCGTGATCACCAATGCGATGACGCGCCTGCGGTTGTGCTCGGCCGACGGCACGATGGAGTTCTCTCACAAAACCGGGCTCGAAAACCTGCCGCGGGGATTCATGCCATGGTACGACGTGCCGGGCCGCGCGAGCCGCGATACGGCGCTCATCACCGGGCACTGGGCGGCGCTGGGATTGGTCGTGCGGCCCGACCTGCTGGCGCTCGACACCGGCTGCGTGTGGGGCCGGCGGCTTACCGCACTGCGGCTCGAGGATCGGCGGGTTTTCCAGTGCGACTGCCGTGAGATGGCGGGAACAGCGTCTGAAGAATAGCCTCGCGCGCGGTCCGCGCGAGTTCGCGTCGGTGCCGGTCGTGACCGGCGAGCGGCGCGAGAAAATGCACATGCGCGTGGATCACGCGTTGCGTCAGCATCAGCCGCAACGTATCCCACAATGACTTGTCGCCGTCGTACGCCACTTCGGTGCACAGCGTACCGTCGGCACGACTGAAGCGGATCGCCACCGGACAAAGCGCGGCACGGGCGGTCAGCGCGGGTTGCAGCAGCGAGCTGTGGAACTTCAGCACCTCCGATCCGTCCGTGGCAGTGGCTTCCGGAAAAACCGCCACCGGTTCTCCCGTCTGCATGACTTCCGCAAGTATGAGGTTTAGCTTTGCAGTATCGCGACGCCGCGTCCGCTCGATGAAAAGCGTTCCCGCTTTCTTGCTGAGCCAGCCGATCACCGGCCAGCGGCGCACCTCGGCCCTGGCCACAAACCGCACCGGCAGCACGGCGTTGATGGCATAAATATCGAGCCATGAGACATGATTGGCGATCAACATGAGCGGAACAACATGCCGTGGAGGGCCGCCGTGGACATGCAGTCTGACACAAAGGATGCGCAGCAATTGCGCCGACCAGCACTTGACCTCCCGCCGCCGGCGTGCGGGAGCCATGAAAGGGAAAAACAATCCTGCGATGACAACGCCCTGCAACAGGTGCAGACCGATCCGGACGAGCCGCAGAAAACGCGTGATGCGCGCGGTAGGCGCGGCGGATGCGGGCGATGAGGCACTCATCCCGGCGATTATAAGCCGGTAACCACCGCCACCTTGCGCGGCGGCGACAAACTGCGGAAAAACTCAGTGCGTAACGCGCGAGGTCGTGCCGTCGGAAACGATGCGCACCCTGTCGCCCGGCCTGAACGTCTCGTCGGCTTCCTGGGTGATGGCGACCAGCTTGCCGCCATCGAGCTTGACCGTGATTTCAAGACCGGTCTTGCGCGTCCCGATTTCTTCGGCCGCCTGGCCCGCGACGCCGCCGGCGACGCCGCCGAGCACCGCGCCCACCGCGGCGCCCTTGCCCTGACCGATATTGCTGCCGGCAATACCGCCCACAATAGCGCCGGCCGCCGGCCCGATGCCGCTGCGCGTGCCCTCGATCTGCACCTGGCGCACGCTTTCGACCACACCCAGACGCACGTTCTGCTCGCGGCGCGCCTGGTCGCGCGAATAAGCGCCGCCCGACATGCTCGGCGCACAGGCGCTCAACAGGGATACCGCCGCTGCCGCCGCGGCCAGCACTGCAATCGATCTCATATCAGTCTCCGTTTACCAGATTCGGCTGCCAAAGCCGTCCCTGAAGCGCTGCGCGATCTCGTCGCGCGTAAAATAGTGGTTCTGCCCGCCACGCTTGGCAATCTTGATCGCGCCCAGCAGCGAAGCCAGCCTGCCGGTCAGCGGCCAGTCCATCCCCGCGCCAATACCGTATAACAATCCCGCCCGGAAAGCATCTCCGCACCCGGTCGGATCGACTACTTCCTCGGCTTTAACGCACGGGACCTCGATTTGTTGACCGCCGGAGTAGACGACGGAACCGCGCGCTCCCAATGTGACAACCAGCGCTTTGACGAGTTTCGCCAGTTCCTCGATTTTTTTGCCGGTGCGCTCCTGCAGCATCCGGCCTTCGTAGTCGTTGACCGTCACGTAGTCCGCCAGGCGCACGAACTCGAGCAGCTCTTCGCCGTTGAACATCGGCAGGCCCTGGCCGGGGTCGAAGATGAAAGGAATGCCCGCGGCGTGAAACTCGCGCGCGTGCTGCAGCATGCCTTCCCGCCCGTCGGGCGCGATGATGCCGAGGCCGACGTCCTTCGCGTCCTGCACGTGGTTCAAGTGCGAATAATTCATCGCGCCGGGGTGGAAGGCCGTGATCTGATTGTCGTCGAGATCGGTGGTGATGAAGGCCTGCGCCGTGAAGGTATCGGGGACTTTGCGAACATGCTGCTGGGAGAGCTGCAGCTTGTCGAGTCGGTAGGCGTAGGGCTGATAGTCATCGCCGACGGTAGCCATGATCAGCGGCTCGCCGCCCAGCATCTTCAGCGTGTAGGCGATGTTTCCGGCGCAACCGCCGAACTCGCGGCGCATGTCGGGCACCAGAAACGCGACGTTCAGGATGTGTAGTTGGTCGGGAAGGATGTGGTTCCTGAATCTGTCGTGAAACACCATGATGGTGTCGTAGGCGATCGAGCCGCAGATCAGCGTGCGCATGATACATTCTGTGGAATGATGTGCCGCTCTTTCAGGCCGCGGGCTTCCAGGCGAGATCGAGTTCACGCGCGGCCTTGACTTCATCGAGGCGGCGCACCGGCGTGGTATGAGGCGCGTTTTTTACAAGTTCAGGCTGCTTGCGCGCTTCTTCGAGAATTTCCTTCATCGCCGCGACGAAGGCATCGAGCGTCTGCCTGGATTCGGTTTCGGTGGGTTCGATCAGCAGGCATTCCGGCACCAGCAGCGGAAAGTACGTCGTCGGCGCATGAAAGCCCTTGTCGAGCAGGCGCTTGGCCACATCCATGGCGCCGACACCGGTCTCATCCTTGAGCTTCTTCAGCGTCACGATGAACTCGTGGCTGGCGCGCCGCGCGGGGAACGCAACCTCGAAGCCCGCACGCCTCAATTCCGCCATCAGGTAATTGGCGTTGAGCGTGGCGAATTCGGCCACGCGCTGCATGCCTTCACGGCCCAGCAGCCGCGCATACACATAGGCGCGCAGCAGCACGCCGGCGTTGCCCATGTGCGCCGCCAGGCGGCCGATGGAAAACGGCAGGTCCTTTTCTCCGAGCAGGCGATACTCGTCCTTTACCCGCCCGATCACCGGCAGCGGCAGGAACGGCGCAAGCTTCTGCGACACCCCCACCGGCCCGGCGCCGGGACCGCCGCCGCCGTGCGGCGTGGACAACGTCTTGTGCAGATTGATATGGATGGCATCGAAACCCATGTCGCCCGGTTTGACTTTGCCG
>JAIESJ010000208.1 GCA_019746155.1 Burkholderiales bacterium | reverse complement strand
GCGCTCAGCAGTTCCCGTTTACGATTAACGATTCACCAAAAATGCCACGCATTTTGCTTACCGGAAAGACCGGCCAGGTCGGCTGGGAACTGCAACGCACCCTTGCCCCGCTCGGCGACGTGATCGCGCTCGACCGCACGCAGATGGATCTGACCAGTGCCGACTCGATCCGGAAAGCGATTCGCGATGCATCGCCCGATGTCATCGTCAACGCCGCCGCCTATACCGCTGTGGACAAGGCCGAAGCCGAACCCGACCTTGCGATGCAAGTCAACGCAGCCGCGCCCGGCGTTATCGCCGAAGAGGCAAAGCGTCTCAACGCGCTGCTCGTGCACTATTCCACGGATTATGTTTTCGACGGCAGAAGTTCGGAACCCTATACCGAAGAGGACGCGCCGAACCCGCTTAATGTCTATGGCAAATCGAAGTTGGCAGGCGAGCACGCCATAGCAGGATCCGGCTGCGCGCACCTGATCCTGAGGGCAAGCTGGATCTACAGCGACCGCGGCACCAACTTCGTGCTGACCATCCTTCGGCTCGCCCGGGAACGGAAAGAACTTGCCGTGGTGAACGATCAGATCGGCTCCCCGACCTGGGCGCGCTCGCTTGCCGAGTCGACTGCCGAACTGCTCGGCAAGGCCAAGCGTCTTAAGGAAGAAACGGGAATCTACCACCTGTCCGCCAGCGGATGCACGTCACGCTACGACTTCGCAAAGAAGATCATTGAGATGGCGCGGCAACTCTCAGGTGAGCAAGCAGGCTGGGCCACAGTGCGGCCAACCACGACTGCAGATTACCCTCTGCCCGCTGTAAGACCGCTTAATGCTGCAACTAGCAAAAACAAGATCAAACGAGTCTTCGGAATCGAACTAACCGATTGGGAAATTCAGCTTTGGTCCTGTCTCGCCGATCGTTTCAGTAAAAACTCCTCCGTCATTCGAGGCACACAGCAGTAGTGGCACGCGTTATGGCAACGACGGCGTGCTGCATCATGTGACGCTCCGCCGAAAAAGCAGCCAACAGGTCCGTAGCGATTCCGCCTAAGCACGCTCGCATACTCCATTCTGGCGCATTTGCGCTTGCGCAGACAACTTGACTACGGCGATACCACGTTCGCCCAGCCATCCTTAGGAAACGGAGAAGCTCGGGTTTGCTTTATAATGGGCGGAGCCAAGAGCGTGACGGTTAAGTAAGTCATGAAGGTTACTAACAGAAAACGGGTGCTGGTTACGGGAGGCGCCGGTTTCCTCGGGTCTCATCTTTGCGAGCGGCTTCTGCGGGAGGGATGTGATGTCCTTTGCGCTGATAATTTCTATAGTGGTGCCAAGGACAACATCGTTCAGTTCATCGACAATCCCTGTTTCGAGCTTATTCGCCACGACATTACTTTTCCCCTTTACGTGGAGGTGGATGAGATTTTCAATATGGCCTGTCCCGCTTCGCCGATTCATTATCAGTTTGATCCCGTGCAAACAACGAAAACCAGCGTCCATGGTGCCATTAACGTCCTCGGCCTGGCCAAGCGCACCAAGGCCAAAATCTTTCAGGCTTCCACCAGCGAAATCTATGGCGACCCGCAGGTCCATCCGCAGTCCGAGGATTACTGGGGCCATGTGAACCCCATCGGCATACGTTCCTGTTATGACGAAGGCAAGCGTTGTGCCGAGACGCTGTTCTTCGACTACTACAGGCAGCATCGCGTCAGGATCAAGGTCGCACGCATCTTCAATACATTCGGCCCGCGAATGCACCCGAACGACGGGCGGGTCGTATCCAATTTTATCGTCCAGGCGCTCAAGGGTGACGACATTACTCTCTACGGGGACGGCTCACAGACTCGCTCCTTCTGCTATGTGGACGATCTCATCGAAGGCATTCTGCGCCTGATGGACACGGAGGATAATTTTACCGGGCCCGTGAACCTGGGCAATCCGGCCGAGTTCACTATTAAAGAGCTGGCGGAATCCGTCCTTCAGTTGACAGGCTCGCGTTCACGACTGGTGTTCCGTCCGCTGCCCTCAGACGATCCACGTCAACGCCAGCCCGACATCCGGCTTGCGCGCGAGAAGCTCGGATGGGAGCCCACCGTGCCGCTGCGGGAAGGGCTGAAGCTGACGATCGCCTATTTCGACAAGCTGCTAGCCGAGGGCACAGGGCGCGCACTCTGACAGATGCGCATCAACTACATTGCATATTTCGACCCCTTCCGCTATAGCGGTGGGGGTGAGATGGTCATGCGCAACTTGATTGAAGCAGGGCGTCACCGCGGCCACTCAATTCGCATCACGACGGTCCGGCCGCGACGCCAGAATCTGGACGAAAAAGCCGACCTTTACTTCCTGACCGATGTCTTCAACTTCCCAGGCACTTTGAAGAGTTTGGGCGCATGGCGCCATCTGGATCCCACGTTTCTGACATCGATCGCGTGGGACCGTCCGTTCGTGCATTTCAGCAACGCTTATGTGGACGTATGCAATCTGGGCTGGCTTCCTTGTTCCGGCGACTGGGCAGCAGTGTGCCCGCATAAGTCACCCTGGGAGATCAGGCGCAACATCGCGGCAAAGGACTTCAGCACGCGTTGTTTTGCCCTCGATCCGCTGGTGCGGGATTTGTTCGTGAGGTCCAGGCTAAACATCTTCCTCTCGCCACTGCACCAGCGGATCACCTATCGCGTGCTCCAGCTCGATGACTCCACGCCCCATTTCGTTATGAAGCCTTCGATCGATGGGAGCCGCTTCTACAACCGCAACCTGGAGCGGGATATCGACTATCTGTTCGTGGGGGTCATCGGCGAGGCGAAGGGGCTCGCGGCCATGCGAGCGCGCTTTCGCGACGCGGATATTCACTTTGCCGGGCGGCTGGCGCCGGGCGCGGGGCTTGACTTCGGCACCTATCACGGCCACGTCCCCTACGACAAAGTGCCGGAACTCATGAACCGCGCGCGCCACTTCGTGTTTCTGCCGCGCTGGCCGGAACCTCAGGGCCGGGTCGTAGTGGAGGCGGCGCTGTGTGGTTGCAAGCTGATCACCAACGAGAACGTCGGCGCAACATCGTTTCCTTTCGACATTAGCCGTATCGAGAACTTCAGGAATGCTGCTGACGAATTCTGGGAGCGAATCGAGAATCTGCACTGACATCAACCATGGACAGTCCGAAAGTCAGCTTCATCATTCCCGTGCTGCACCTGAAACGGCCGGTCAACCCCTCGCGTTTCTTCATGCCCCGGTACACCGTCAAGGAAGTGCTGGACGATCTCGAGCGCAATGTCGCCTTGCCGCGGGAAGTGATCGTCGTATGCAATAGCCGCGATCCCGACCTGCTGAAACTTGTGACCAAGCATCCCCGGGTTGACAAATACTGTCTCAACAGTGTGAACGTAGGCGTGGCACGAGCATGGAACATGGGCGCCCAGATGGCAGAAGGTGAGGCGTTGTGTTTTGTCAATGACGATGTGGCCGTTGGGGCAGGCTCGATGGAGGCGCTATTTGAGGTTCTGGCTCAGGACGATGTCGGGCAGGTTGGACCGCGCGGTGCGAAGTGGGTCAATGGTACGCATGACCGCTTCGTGGGGGAAGCGAGCATCGAGGAGGCGGATGCCATCTCCGGGTTCCTGTTCATGATCAAGGACGCAGTGTTCCGGCAGGTGGGCGGCTTCGATGTGTTCTACTCACCGGCCGGATTCGAAGAAATCGACATGAGCTTCGCGATCCGAAAAGCCGGCAAGAAATGCCTCGTCGTGCCGGGACTGAGCATCCAGCACCACCACCATCACGGCGTGAGTGCCTACCGGTCGGAAATCAAGTACCTGTCCAAGAGTATCGACACGCAAACTTTACACGAGCGCAACAGAGCGTACTTCATGAAAAAGTGGGCGGGCGCCAGTGCCGGATAAATTGCGCACCTGGCTGGGGCGTGGGCGGGCCGTGCGCTATGACGACAGCTTTTTCTCAGAAGACTGGTTCAGGGGTTGGGATATACTCAAGCATGTGTTGTCCTGCCTGCTGGAGTCGGACGGCCGCTGGCGGACCATCCTGGATTATGGCTGCGGTCCGGGGGTGATGATCGACCTGATGAACGCCCGGGGCTTTGACTATGTCGGCTGCGACGTCTCCCCGGACGCGCGTGAGCTGTACCTGCGGCGGTTCGGGAAGAACCCCGGGAAGTACGTATCGTCGATCGAAGCGCTCTCCGGCCGAAAGTTCGATCTGCTGGTGTCCTTCGACGTGCTGGAACACATGTGCGACGAGGAGATCGTCAGCCTCCTGGGCCAGATTCGCCACATACCGGAGATGCTGGTGAACATTAGCCGGGTGCGATCCATTCCGGGGCACATCAACATCAAGCCCGATCGTGCCTGGATACGTTTCTTCGAGTCGCACGGATGGATCCTCGAACGCCACCGCACCGAGGCACTGCGCAAGCAGTATCTGCAACTGCGACCGGGTGGTGGTGACCTCTGGCACAAGAACATGTTTCTGCTGCGCCAAGCCGGCGGTGTAGTGTGACAGCGAACCCTAACGAGTATTTCCAGTCTTCCCGCGACGACGTCGCGCAACTCGTGCCGCCCGAATGCGTGCGGGTGCTGGACGTGGGCTGCGGTTTCGGCGGCCTGGGGCGAACCCTGGCGCAGCGGGGAGGGCATGAGTTGTACGGCGTGGAGGTCCATGCCGAGGCATCGATACATCTGGCCGGGCTGTACCGACAGCACTGGATAGGAGATGTTGAACGTGTCGAATTATCCGTACCTGCCGGTTTCTTCGATTGTATTGTTTTTGCAGATATTCTCGAGCATCTCATCGATCCATGGGCTGCGCTGTCGCGCTATGCCACGCTGGTCAAACCCGGTGGGGCAGTAGTAGCAAGCATCCCAAACGTACGCAACTTTGCCCTGCTTGCCAAACTTATCGTTCAAGGGCGCTGGAAATACGAAAGTTCCGGCCTGCTGGACCGCACTCACCTGCGGTTTTTTACCCGGCGCGAGATCGACGAGATGTTCCGCAACGCCGGACTGCCTGTCGAGCTGTGGCGCATGAACCGCGACCGTTACACTCTGCCGGTGCGCGCGCTGGCGGCAATCCCGCTGCTGCTGATCCCGGAACTGTCCGTATGCCAGTTTCTCGTCAGAGCGCGCCGTACTTGACGGGGATGGACAACGCATGAACGTGTTGTTCGTTGCCTCTCTCGGGGCATATTCAACCGCCAACTATCTGCTGCGCGCGCTCCGGGATTGCGGCCACCATGTGTTCGCATACTCAGACCTGGCTCGGGACGGCGCCAGCGAGGTCGGCGGAGGAATCGTGGACGTGGAAGCCTTGTCGCGGCATCACGACTTTCAACCCGATCTCGTACTGTTTGTCGAAGGGGGCACGATGAAGCTGTTCCCGATCGGGCTCGAACGGGTTTCGTGTCTGACTGCCTGGTACGGCATCGACACGCACATGGACTATGCCAAGCACTTAACCCTCTCACGGGCTTTCGACGTGACCTTTATCGCGCAGAAGCAATACGTCGCGCGCCTACGTGCAGACGGCGTGCACCAGGCGCATTGGCTGCCGCTGGCCTTCGCGCCCGAGCTGCTTCCGCAAGACACCCCGACGCGTGATCTGGATGTCGCCTATGTCGGATCCATGAACCAGGCCCTGCATCCCGAACGGCATGCGCTGCTTACCGCCCTGCAGCAGCGGTTCCCGGCAAACTTCATCGGACCTGCTTCTGCTCGCGAAATGGCGTCGATTTACTCGCGTGCCAAGGTTATCTTTAACAAAAGCGTCAACAACGACGTAAACATGCGCTACTTCGAGGCCATGGGCACGGGCGCCGTGCTGGTGACCGATCCCGCTCAGGACAATGGCGCGGAGGAGCTGTTCGAGGAGGGCATCCATTATCTGACCTACACTGATAGGGACTCACTGCTGCGTGCGGTGGAAAGCGTGCTGAGAGATGAAAACCGGCACCGCCGGATCGCAGAAGCTGCCCGCGAGATGATATTCAGTCGCCATACTTACCGTCATCGGGCACTTCAGCTGATCGATACGGTTTCTCGCAGCAAGCGCCAGGTCCGTCCGGGTGCGGATATCTACTTCGGGGTCTTTTCGCACCTGCGAATGCCGGAAGGGATGCTTGCCGCATGTCTCGCGGCACTGGCGCAGCAGGGGCCAGGCCGGGGAGACTGGCTCGCGGCGAAAATTACGAGCATACCGGTCCGGCTGGCCGCTGGCGTTGCGGCGGCGCTTTCGGCGGCTCGGCGTGCTTGGATCCGGTTCCGCTGAGCCGCAAGAAATATCAAGCAAGTGAGGCCTTCCGACAGTTATGATTCAATGTCGACAACACAAGCTTGAACCAGCTGAACCCGTGGGCAGGATCCGCGCCGCAGACGGGGCATGCGTACTCACATACAAAGTGAGGTAAAGAACATTGGCCACTCCGCGAAGGAAACTCGCATGGCTGCTCCTTTTGTCGGGTACCGGCTATGTTGCAAGCTTCTTTGTCCAAATCCTGATTTCTTGCCACTTTGGAACCTCACTAGCGCTAGACGCATACTGGGTTGCGTTTACCGTCCTCAATCTGTTTGCCTTCTATGCTCATCCGGTGCGTGAAGCGCTGGTGCCGGGGTTTTACCGGCGCATTAGCCGTAGCAAGGATGCGGCCAATGCCTACTTTACCCAGGCACTCGCACTGACCGTGGCGCTGGCGGTGGCGGCAACCTTTGCCATGCTTGAATGGCCCGATGTCTGGGCCGAGATGGCGACCAGTGCGCAGTCCGCGCCGGCTTTGCGCTTCCAGGCAACCAAGATGATGGTTCTGCTTGCGCCAGCGCTCCTGTTGTTTGTCCTTTCGGAAGTTCTCAATGCCCTGTTCGCCTCCTTCGACCGGGTTCTCCTTCAGCAATCGGTACGTCTTCTCGGCACGATGGTGAACTTGGCTTGTTTAGTAGCGCTTGCCGATCGCTTCGGTGTTGCTGCTATCGCGCTTGGATTTCTCCTTGGGCAAATGACAATGGCCGGTTTACAGATTTTTCTTTTGTTCAAGCTGGGGCTGCGTTTGCGCTGGTCTCGGGCCTTTGAACTCGATAAGCCTTTCTACAAGGTCGTTGGCGCTTTCGTCTTTGCCGCTGGCTGCTCACAGGCCTATGCCGTGTACGAAAAGAATGCGATGACCCTGTTCGGGGCCGGCTGGGTATCGGCTATGCAGTATGCCGTGACCTTGGTAAACGTGCTCATTATGGTCTTCGCTACCTCGGTCGTTAATCTATTGTGGCCGCACCTACTGAACGCAGCCACAACCGGGAATTCCGATGCAGTGCGGAAAGCAGTGGGGCGAGCCGCTTCGGTCTTGCTGGTGGTGCTGGTTCCGACCACACTGCTCTGCTATCTAGAGGCGCCTTCGGTAATCCGGGCCTTGTTTGGCCGTGGCTCATTTGGAGTGGAATCACTGGCCCAGACGTCGTTGGCCCTGCGCGCAACTATCTTTGCCGCGATTCCCATTGCCCTTACGACCCTCTTTGTCCGCGCTCTAGCCTCGCTGAGGCAGGCGCGGCCGCTTACGTGGATTGGCATCGCGATCGCCGGCTCGGGGGCGGGGATGCTAACCTTGGCCCAAGTGACCGGAGATATCCGCTTACTCCTTCTGCATTGGATCGTCGGCAACACCGTAGGCGTTGTTGTAGCTGGATGGCTGTTTGCTAAGATCCTGGCTGTTCCAGTGGAGGATTTGGGCTCTGGAGCAATCTGGGTACTTCGACTGGCGCTAGTATCGGCTGGTGCTTATTGGCTTTGGCCCTATGTGTCCGCAACCCTGCCATCCGATCTTAACCTGTTTCTCCGTCTGGCTCTCGGATCGAGTCTGTTTTTCGGCTTGTTCTGGGGGATTTGCGCCGTGGTAGGATTGCTCCCATGGTCGCGCGGTTGCTTTCTCGCATGGCGCAGACCGTGGGTAAATTAACCGAGTCCGTTCCCTAACAAAAACAAATGCTTCAGAAGTTTCGAGACTTTAGCGACGAGCAAAGGCGCCTATCGCGCATGTTGCGGCGAGTTGATCGACGTTGTCGCGTCTTGGATGTCCGTTTCAACCGGAAACGGGGTATTACGTGCCTGACGCCCGAAGAACTCCTGCGAGAAGAAGCAAGTGGCAGTTATAGTCTGCTCGTCATGTCCCATATCATTGAACATTTCGAGTACTCTGACTTGAGGAAGCTTATCGAGTCCTATCTGGATTGCCTTGCCGAGAACGGGCATTTGCTCATCGCCACGCCACTACTGCATTGGTCCTTTTATAACGACTTCGATCATGTCAAGCCATATTATCCTATCGGGCTTCAGATGGTATTCGGCGAGGGAACGTCCCAGGTTCAGTTTCAGTCGGATCGGATGTTGCGTCTGGAGGATATCGATTTCTTTAAGGATCAGCTGAGGCTCCAGTTCTATCGTGGTTTGTTCCTGCCCGATGCGGCCTCCTTTCCGATCCATTTGAACCGGGTGCTGAAGCTGCTTTTCGTTCTGTCGGGCGGCAGCATCGGCCGCAAGGTGGGATGGATCGGACTTTACCGGTACCTCGGCCGGCGCGCGTCGAACCCCGCACCCCGGTAAGGAACTCCGTGCGGATTGTCGTTGACGTAAAAAACCTCGCGCTGTAT
>JAIESJ010000053.1 GCA_019746155.1 Burkholderiales bacterium | reverse complement strand
TTCAGCGCAAGTACACCGCGTTCCCGGGAGGACATGCGTCGGTCGGCTCGATGGCCGTCAATTACGATGCGTACAAGGGCAGCGGGCGCTCTGAGCTGGGCTGGCCGCATCTCGCGCCGAAGGGCTGGAAGCTCGTCGATCTGTTTCCGTGCATCACATTCAACCTGCGCACGTCGGTGCTGCGGATCGACACCTATATCCCGCTCGCGCCAAACCTCGTGATCGAGGAATTCCGCGCGCTCGGCTTAAAAAGCGACACGCCCGAGATCCGCCGGCAGCGCGAGAAGGATGCCGCGGTCATCTGGGGCCCGTTCGGACGCAACCTGCACGAGGATCTGCTTGCCTCCAGCGGTCAGGGCATCGCGATGGCGCGCGGCGCCGAGGTGATGTCGGTGCTGCAGGCACGCGAGGAGAATCTCACCATCCACGACGAAGTCGGCATGCGGCATTACCTCACCGAATGGAGCCGGCGCATGGGCCGCAGTTCCGCCGATGCGTACGACGCTGCGGCTCGGGTCAGCACGCGCGTGGCATAGCTCAATACCAACCGACGTTGAACGGAGAAACCCATGACTGTAAACCGCACGGACGTAGAAGAGCTCATCTACGATACTTGTCTCAAACTGGATGCTAAGGACTGGCCGGGCTTCCTCGACCTCTGCACCAAGGACTTTACCTATAAAGTCACCGCGTATGCGCCGGAAATCCGCAAGGAAATGACTTGGCTCGACCGCGATCGCGCGGAGCTGCAGGAATTCATTGGCATGCTGCCCAAGCACAACACCGATCCCAATCCGCTCACGCGTCACGCCCAGGTCTGGAAGGTCAAGATGAACGGCAGGCGTGCCGAGATCGTGTCGAGCCTGCAGATCTACCGCACGGCGCTTGACGGCGGCGCGAGCGAACTGTACGCGGTCGGCAAGTATTACGATACAGTCGCGCTTGACGGCGATGCGCCGCGCCTGCTTGCGCGCCACGTCAAGCTCGACACGCGCGATCTTGGCTGGGGAACGCACTTGCCGCTTTGAACCGAGATTTTCCATTAGAACTTTCTCAGGACGAGAAGGCGGGGGTGAAGGTAACGGGCAGCGAGAAGGATTTGGATCGATCCCAGAGTCCTTCCATCCACTGGCGGCTACGCATGGCCACTGCGAGTTTCAGGATGCGACTGCAGCCTTCGGTGGTGAGGTAGCCTGCCTTGGCAAACAGCTTATAGCGCAGCGTCTTGAGCGTGTGTTGTAGATCTTTTCCGCGATTCTGGACGATGCTTGCCTTAAGCACGGCCTGGCGAAACAGACTCATCACGAGGTTGGTCACCAATGCGGCAAACCGGTATTGTCCAAGCCGCGGGTCATCGGCAAACAGGGACCAGGTCTTGCCCCTGGCCTGCTCCCGCCGGGCGACATGCTGGCGGTGCCAATCACCCGGCGTGGACGGGTCCAACTCGGCACCTGGTAGTCGAAGCTTGTCAGTTCCCTCGTCGAGTGTCTATCAGCCTTGGGCATCGACCAGGGCACGCTGCAAAGGCTGGTTCAGGCGCAAGGCGATGATGTGCGACATCCGCCTGTGTGGTGAGAAAGGCATGGTCACTGAACCCGCTGTCGAGGAATGCCTTGACATTGTTGACCGTGTGGCTGTGCCAGGGCGCAGCCAGAGGTTGGCGACCATGCGCACGTCTGGGACGAACGCCATGAGCGGGTGGTGCGAAGCCCGCCCAGGCCTCGCCGGGTTGTAGCCACGGCTTGCTCCTTGCTGTGTTCCATGCCGGGTCATCACCGTGGAGTCCAGATCCAACGTGAGGCCATCAATCGCCAACTGTCCCCGAACAGCCAAGCGTACAGCGAGCCCATCACCTGTTCGTTCTGCGCTTGTCCGAACTTGCCAAACAGTCGTATCCCAGCCTTGAAGTTGGCCATGCGCGCGAACCCGAACAGCCGGCGCAATACCGGGTCGTGGCGCGTGCCTTCGCCATGCTCGAAGCAGTTGGCGCCACACCACACCGAGAGCATGAATTGCACGATCAGCTGCTCAGGCGCATAGCCCCGGTTGCTGCCCGGCCGGGGCAGCCCGCTTGCTTTGAGCGCCGCATCGAACCCCAGGTGATCAAGCATCCGTTTCATCAGCCCCATGCTGCCCCAGGCCGTGATTTCCTTGTCGGTAAGGTAAATCGAAGCTCGAATCCCATCGCTACCCACGCCCCAGAAAAGTGAAACCGAAAAGCCCCGCCCTTGACCCTGATCCCCTTTCAAATCATACCTTTGTACTATCGGCTTCCATCAGAAACCTGGACGTAATGGAAAATTTGGGTTGAATCGAGTAGTGGATACCGGGCGGCGGTGGTTGTCGTTCGGTATAGGTTCAGCATTCGTATGTTTCTTGCAGCCGCACACGGGTGTTTCTTCTCGAAACGAGTCGCCGGGGATCATTGGGATCGTTGCTACCGAAGCGTTGATTTACAAGCTCCGGGTGTCAAATCAGCGCATTGGCATGAATCGTGCGTAATGTTATGTGGTTCAACCGGAGAGCTCCCGTCTTTGCCCAAAGGAGGTAACGTAGATGACCAAGAATGCAAACCAATGGCAGCAGTTGCCGAAGTTTCCGACCTCGCATTTCGTCGACAGTCGCATCTATACCGACGAGCAGATCTTCCATGAAGAGCGCGAAAAGATTTTCAACAAGTGTTGGATCATCGCCTGCCACGAATCGGAGATTCCGAACGCCTACGATTACCGCACTTTCCGTCATCCGGGCGGCACCAATCTCATCGTCGTGCGTGGCGAGGACATGAAGGTGCGCAGCTTCTACAACATCTGCCCGCACCGGGGCAACACGCTGCTCTACGATCCGGTCGGTAACGCCAAGCGCATCACTTGCATTTTCCACGCCTGGTCGTTTGACACCAAGGGCAACTGCGTCGACATCACGCGCGAGAAGGAGGGTTTCCAGAACCGCTTCTGCAAAGCCGACGCGGGGCTGCGCGAAGTGCGCACCGAAATCGGCTTCGGCGGCTTCGTGTGGGTCAACACCGACGACAACGCCTGTACGCTCAAGGAATACATCGGTTCCGCGCTCGACATGCTGGTGCCGTGCATGGAGGAAGAACTTGAGGTGTTCCATTACCACAAGGCGATCGTCAATACCAACTACAAGCTGTGGCACGACACCAACAGCGAGTTCTACCACGATTACATGCATTATTTTAACCGCGTGACCGGTATGCTGCAGCCCGGCTACTTCGACCGTAAATACGTCGGCTACCCCAATGGCCACGCTTCGGTGGGCTCGATGACGATCAAGTACGACGCATATGAGGGCAGTAAGGAGCGCGGGGTAGGGTGGCCCAATCTTTCGCCCGGCGGCTGGATCCTGATCGACATCTTTCCCGGCATGACCTATAACCTGCGTACTTCGGTGCTGCGCATGGACACCTCGATTCCGCTCGGTCCCGATAAATTGATCATCGAGTTCCGCGGACTGGGACTGAAACGCGATACGCCGCAGGAGCGTATGCAGCGCATCTTCGATCACAACACGATCTGGGGGCCGTTCGGGCGCAACCTGCACGAGGACCTGCTCGGCGTGCACGGGCAGGGGCGGGCGATGAACCGGCTGTCCGATCAGACTTGGGTAATCCATGGCCGGGAAGAAAATATGACCATCCACGACGAGGGCGGGATGCGCCACTTCTACGCCGAGTGGAGCCGACGCATGGGACGCAAGGCCTACGACCCGTACGGCGAGAAGCTCATTTCGGCGGCCGCCTAGTCCGGATTTTCACCACAGGAGAGGATGATCGAAGATGGACCGCGTTGCGATTGAAGAACTGGTTTATCAGTCCTGTTTGCTGCTCGATGACAAGGATTTCAAGGGCTATCTCGACCTCTGCGCCCCGGAGTTTCGCTATACCATCACCGCGCATAGCCCTGAAATCCGCAAGGACATGATCTGGCTCGATCATGACAGGAACGGAATGCAGACGCTGTTCACCCAGTTACCACGGCATAACAGCGACCATTCGCCGCTGACGCGTCACGCCACGGTCTACAAGGTTCAATGCGACGAGGCGCAGCAGCAGGCCAACGTGGTGAGTGCACTGCAGGTATTCAAGACTAATCTCGACGGCGGGGCGACCGAATTGTTCGCGGTCGGAAGGTATTTGGATACGTTCAAGCTGAACGGCGGCAAACCGCTGCTGGCCAAACGCGTGGTGAAACTCGACACACGCATGTTCGGCTTCGGCTACCACATTCCGTTTTAACTCTTCAGTTGTCTGGTATCGCGCCCGATGAAAATCCAGCTTAACGCCAGGAATCGCGCCTATCAGTTCGCCGCGGCGGGCGGGGAGCGCATTCTCTATGCCGGTCTTGCCAGCGGCATCAATCTGCCCTATGAGTGCGGCAGCGGCACCTGCGGCACCTGCAAGGCGCGCCTGGTATCGGGCGATATTGACGACCTGTGGCCGGCAGCCCCCGGCCGCAAGTATCTGAAGCATCCCGGCGAATTCCTGATGTGCCAGAGCGAAGCGCGCGGGGACTGCAGCCTGGAAGTCGCGAACTTCGTCTATAACATGGATCCCGGCGCCTGCTTGCCGGCGGCCGGCCGCGGCATCCTGCGCAGTCCACGCCTGCTTACCGACGACGTGATCGCGTTTTCGATCGAGCTTGCCGCGCCGCGCGAATTCGACGCCGGCCAGTTCATGGTGATGCAGGTGCCGGGGGTGCCGGGTTACCGCGGTTACTCGATGGCCAATTTCGAGCGTGGCGCGAAAAAGCTCGATTTCGTGGTCAAGAAAAAGCCCGGCGGTGGCGCTTCCGAATGGCTGTTCAACGGCAATATCGAAGGCCGAGAAGTTGATCTGTTCGGCCCGCTGGGATCGGCGACGTTTTTCCCGGCGCTCGCCAAGAACATCCTGTGCATCGCCGGCGGCAGCGGCATCGCCGGCATCATGTCTATCCTGGAACGCGCCTGCCAGGAGCACTATTTCGACCAGTATAGCGGCGACGTGTTCTTCGGCGTGCGCACCATGAAGGACGCATTTTACCTTGATGAATTATCGCGTTACCGCAACAAATTCCCGCAGAAGCTGCAGATTACGGTCGCCCTGTCGGACGAAGAGGTGCCGGCTGCGGCCGCGCAGCGCTATCCGGCGCTCGCTTTCGACAAGGGACTGGTGCATGAGGTGGCGGCGCGCCACATGAAGGGCAAGTATCAGAATGTGCGCGCCTATCTCGCCGGCCCGCCGCCGGCGGTCGATGCGGCGATCCGCGTGCTGTTGCTGGAAGCGAAGCTTACGGCGGACAATATCCGCTATGACAAATTCAGCTAAAACACGCGAGATGACGAGAAAATTTGTCTGCAACCGTGCCGATGTCCCGGCCAACGGCATGCGCGAGTGTGATGCCGACGGCGACCTCAAGGTGCTGGTGGCCAATGCCGGTAATGAATATTTCGCATGCCAGGCAGTGTGTCCACACCAGGACGTGGCGCTGTGCGAAGGATTGTATGATGGTGCGGTGCTGACCTGCCATCAGCATTTGTGGCAATGGGATATCCGTACCGGTGCGCCGATCGGACTCGCGGAAGCGCCGCTCGAATGTTACAAAGTGGAAGTGGACAACGACTCGATCTTTATCGTGTCGCCGGGCACGCTCGACGTCGGTGAGCTGTTTACGGGAGTCGCCGAGAAGACCCTGGCGGAAATCAATGCGCTGGCGAAACGCGAGGAATTCCCGCAGGGCGGCACGCTCTACAACATTAGCGATCCCGCGGACGATTTTTTCGTGCTCGAGTCGGGACGCGTCGAATTCCTGATCGGTCGCGATGACCGCACCAGCCCCGCCGGCTTCATGCTGCGCAAAGGCGAAGTGTTCGGTTGGGCGGCGCTGCTCGACAGCCAGCCGCTGCGCATCGCCAAGGCGACCTGTCTGGAGCGCTCGACGCTGCTGCGGATCAACGGCAAGCAGGCATTGAAAGTGCTCGAAGCCGATCCGGCGTCGGGCTATATCGTGATGCGGCGGTTGTCGTCGCTGATCGCGCGTTATCTGGCGCCATCGGGGGCGAAATGACGTAAGGTCCGTGACTTGGTGCCGCGACGAAGCGTGATGAACGAACAACAACAAATCTGATTTTTGTCGTGTGAGCAGTAACCATCAAAGGAGGGTGTCATGAAGTCAGTCAAGCGTTTGCTGCAGTACTTCTGCGCCGTGTTTGCCGGCGGCGCTCTGCTCGGCAGTAGCGTTCTTGCTGCCGATATCGATTTCGGCAAGCCGGGCGAACCAGTCAAGCTGGTGGTCGGCTACCAGCCATACTACACGCAGTCGTGGTCGGGCGTGGTGATGCGCGGCAAGAAGTTCTACGAGAAATACCTGCCCAAGGGTTCGCAGGTCGAGTTCCAGATCGGGCTGCAGGGGGCGATCATCGTCAACAACATGCTGGCCGGCAAGCAGCATATCGGCTATATGGGCGACATGCCTGCCATCGTGTCCACCACCAAGCAGGAGGTGGCGGATGTCCGCATTGTCGCCAACTTGGGTCTGGGCCATGATCAGTGCAATATTTTCCTGGTGCGTACCGATGCGCCCAAGTTTGCAAGCCCGCTGGACGCTATCAAGTGGCTCAACGGCAAGCAGGTCGCGGTGCCTAAGGGCAGCTGCACCGACCGCTATGCCCAGGCGGTCTACAAGAAGTTCGGCGTGCAGCCCGCCGCCTACCTCAATCAGAACATCGAGGTCATCACCAGCAACTTCCGCGCCGGCAAGATCGACGCGGCGGTGATCTGGGAGCCGACCGCCTCACGCCTGGTCCAGGAAGGGCTGGCGCGCCGCGTTGCTTCCGGCGTGACGCCGCAGGAAAACGACGCCGGCTTCCTGGCCATGCGTGCCGACCTGATCAAGCAGCGTCCGGACGTGGTGAGGGCGTGGCTCAACGCCGAGCTCGACGCGCAGCTGTTTCTGGCCGACGGGAAAAACGCTCTAGAGGTGATCAAGATGGCGCGCGAGCAGACTACCGGTTTCAGCGACAAGGTGCTGTGGTATTCACTCTACGGCGCCTATGGTCCGGACCAGGACGGTTCCAAGGTGCGCAACGCCCTGCACTTTACCATCACGCCGCAGGCGCGCGAATTGCTGGAACGGGCGACCGCCTTCCTGTTCGAGATCAAGAGCATCAATACGCCCAGGCTGCGTCCCGAGGCGGTGATGCCCGAATTTGCGGAGGCAGTGCTCAGGGAGCGCAAGCTGAAAGCGCCCGTTGGCGAGGTGGCCGCACAGCCCGACTCGGCGTTCAGGCCCATTAATTGATACGAAAGCCGGCCACCAGCATGGCCGGCTCTTTTTTCGCCTGTGTGGGATTCATTTCATCTGCCGTGGCGCCAGCAGACGGCGGGTGATATGAGTTGAAACCAAAGAAAGACTGTACCGATGGAGCCGGTTGAACAGCAGGTAAAGACGGAACAAATGCTTGAAATTCTCAAAAAGACCATGCCGTTCCAGGTAGTGTCCGACGGTATGCTGCGTCAGATCGCGGCGCTCGGCCGGCGCGTGTCCTACGAAAGCGGCGCACTGATCTATGACGTCGGCGATACCGCCGACGACATTTACATCATCGTCTCGGGCAGGGTCGAGCACGCATTGGAACCCGGCGTGAATGCGCGCCGCCCGGTGCAGGCGCTCGGTCCCGGCGACGTGTTCGGCTGGGCGGCGCTGCTCGCCAAGTATCCGCACCGGCTCGCCAGGGCGGTGTGCATCGAGCCGGCCGAAATCATTCGCATCAACGGCGACGACCTGTTGCGGTTGCTCGAGTCCGATCCCGATGCCGGCGATGTGGTGATGAGCCGCTTCGCCACCATGATTACGCACGACTACACCGTGCCGGACCTTATCGCGCAAATGCGCGCGATCCACCGCAAGATGCACGCCGGTGACATCCAGGGCATGAATCTCACCCTCTACCGGCTGTCGCAGTGGCTGAAGAGTCCGCGGCCATATCTGATGCTGATCGGCTTCGCGCTGTTTCTGGGTTTTTGGTACTTTTCGGTCGAGGTCTGGAAGCTGCCGCGCTTCCGTGAAATGCCCGGCATCACCACCGTAGTGAAGGAATGGCTGAACCCGAACCCGGCTTACGGGCTGTCGATATATACCGAGGAATACTACCGGCACATCTGGGTCAGCATCTGGCGCGTCACCCAGGCGTTTTTCCTGGCCACGCTGTTCGGCGTGCCGCTCGGATTGTTCCTGGGCTGGTCGCGGAAATTCAGGGAGTATGTGTTTCCGGTGTTCGAGACGTTGCGGCCGATCCCGATCCTGGCGTGGGTGCCGCTGGCGATCGTGATGTTCATCTCGACCGAGTCGGCGGTGGTCTATCTCGCGTTCCTGGCGTCCTTTTTCGCCACCGCGCTCAATACCATGCTCGGCGTGGAATCGATCGAGGAGTCGTACGTCCGCGCCGCCTACTGTCTCGGCGCGAAAAAGTGGCAGGTATTCCGCCACATCATCATCCCCGGCGCGTTGCCGTTCATCTTCACCGGTCTGCAGATTTCAATGGGCGTGTGCTGGTTTTCCCTCGTGGCGGCGGAAATGGTCTCG
>JAIESJ010000150.1 GCA_019746155.1 Burkholderiales bacterium | reverse complement strand
AGAAGGTCGAGCGGCCGGAGAAGGTCGAGCGCCCGGAGAAGGTCGAGCGGCCGGAGAAGGTCGAGCGCCCGGAGAAGGTCGAGCGCCCGGGACGCGATTAGTAACGCAAATAACAAAACATGATGAAGATCAATATATTATATTAAACTATTGGTTATACGGCAGATTGAAATCACAACAGGAACGACCTCTTATGAAAAAAACATTGCTTTACGGCGTAATCGCAGCAAGCGCCTGGGTAACCCTGCCCGTGGCGGCGGAACCGGGTTTCAGCCTCACCACCGGTCTGGATTACAGCACCGGCAAGTATGGCGGCGCCACTTCCACCGATATCCTGTACGTCCCCTTCACCGGCAAGTACGAAGCAGACAAATACTCTCTCAAGCTCACCGTGCCTTACCTTCAGATCACCGGCCCAGGCAACGTGGTGAGAGATGTAGGCCAGATCAGGAGCAGCACTTCCACCACCCGCACGACCCAATCCGGCCTGGGCGATATCGTGGCTGCGGGCACCTACAACATGTATGACGGGCGCGCGAATGGCACCTTGGTGGACGTGACGGCGAAAATCAAGTTCGGTACCGCGGACGACGCCAAAGGCCTGGGCACCGGCAAGAACGACTATGCCTTGCAAGCCGATCTCTACAAGACCCTGGGCAAGAACACCGTGTTTGGCACCCTGGGCTATAAAGTGATGGGCAGTCCCGCAGGCGTCACGCTAAACAACGTGTTCTACGCTTCCCTCGGCGCCGGCCATAAGTACAGCCAGGAAACCAGTGCCGGACTGATTCTGGATCTGCGGGAGAAAGCCTCCGCCACCGGCTTCGCCCAGCGGGAGCTCACCGCTTACGTGAGCCACAAACTGGGCAAGACCTGGAAAGCCCAGGCTTACGCGGTGAAGGGCTTTTCCGACGGCAGCCCGGATTGGGGTGCGGGCGCCATGTTCACCGCGGCTTTTTAGCTGACTTTATCCGTTCACCCGTTCACAAAGGTTCGGTCTCGCCCTGCGCCGGGCGCCACACCAGCAGCCGTTTTTCGGCGAAGGTCACCAGCCCGTCGAGCGCCAGCGCGAACGCGGTGAGCACCAGGATGCCGGCAAACACGGTGTTGATGTCGAACACCGATTCCGCCTGCAGAATCAGGTAACCCACGCCCGCCGCCGAGCCCAGGTACTCGCCCACCACCGCGCCGACGAAAGCCATGCCGACTGAAGTATGCAGGCTGGAAAACACCCAGCTCGTCGCCGATGGCAGATATACGGTGCGCAGCAGTTGGCGGGAGCTCGCGCCGAGCATGCGCGCATTGTTGAGCACCACGGGGCTCACTTCCTTCACACCCTGGTAGACGTTGAAAAAGACGATGAAGAACACCAGCGTCACGCCGAGCGCCACCTTCGACAGGATGCCGAGTCCGAACCACACGGCGAAAATCGGCGCCAGAATCACCCGTGGCATCGAGTTCATGGCTTTGATGTAGGGATCGAGCAGCGCGGACCACAGCGGGCTCAGCGCCAGCCACAGCCCGATGCCCAGCCCGAGCGCGGTGCCGATAATGAAGGCCAGCGCGGTTTCGACCAGCGTGATGCCGAGATGCATGTAAATCTTGCCGGAGGCGAACCACTCCCAGGTTTTCTCCAGCACCGTGAGCGGCTTGCCGAAGAAAAACGGCGGCAGGATTTCAGTCGCGGTCAGCACGTGCCACGCCACGAACACCGCGACGAGCAGCAGGATCTGGTAGAGCCACAGGTTGTTTGCGTTAGGTTTCATGGAACCGTTATCGGAATCGTCACTTCTTCACGCCTTCTGGCTCTGCACGTAGCCCTTCATCACCTCGTCCTTCATCGTATGCCAGATATCGCGGTGCAACTCCACGAAGCGCGGCGTAAGCCGGATCTCCGCCACGTCGCGCGGGCGCGGCAGATCGATCGGATACTCGCCGATCGGGTGCGTCGCCGGTCCCGCCGACAGTACCACCACGCGGTCGGAAAGCGATATCGCCTCTTCCAGGTCGTGGGTGATGAAAATCACCGATTTGCGGTCGGCCGACCACAGGTCAAGCAGCTCGTTTTCCATCAGCTGCCGGGTCTGGATGTCGAGCGCCGAGAACGGTTCGTCCATCAGCAGGATCTGCGGATCCATGATCAGCGTCTGCGCCAGCGCCACGCGCTTTTTCATGCCGCCGGAGAGCTGGTGCGGATAGCGGTGACCATGGCCCGAGAGCCCAACCCGCGCCAGCCATTCCCGGGCTCTCTCGTGTGCTTCCGGCCTCGGCGTGCCGCGATAGACGAGCCCGAGCGCAACGTTGTCGAGGGCGCTGAGCCAGGGCAGGAGCGCATCGGCCTGAAACAGGTAGCCGGCGCAGCGGTTGAGCCCCGAGAGATTCCCGCCGAACACCAGCACTCGTCCGCCCGAAGGCGTAAGCAGCCCCGCCGCAACGTTGAGCAGCGTCGATTTGCCGCAGCCGGTGGGCCCGACCACCGACACGAATTCGCCGCGCCCGATGACCAGCGTGGTGTCGCGCACCGCCGTATAAGGCGGAGCGCCGTCACTGCGCGCAGCGAAGGTGACGGTGATGTTTTCCAGCGCCAGCGCGGCGCCATTGTTTGGCGGGGACATAAAAAAACAAATGGACAGAATTTACAAGATTTCAGGGGAATAACAGGATCAAATCGAGGACATTCAATCCAACATCCTATAAATCCTGAAGAATCCTGTTAATCCTGTCTATTGCCTTTGCAGTTTTACTTCGTGTATTTCTTCAGCGCCTTGTCGGCGAAGCTGTTGTCGAAGGTCTTCGCCAGATCGATCTTCGCTTTCTGCACTTCGGGCACGAACTGGTTGAGCACCTTGTAGACGTTCTGCGCGCCCGCCAGCGAGAAACGGCCGTCGGGCGAGAAGCCCTCCTGGTTCTTGTGCAGGCTTACCTTGTAGAGACCGACGTCGGCGCCATAGTACTCGGGCGGCACGGTGGCGACGATGTCGTCCACGCGCGCCGTTCTCAGCCACAACACGGCGCGTACCATGGCGTTGACCACCGCCTGCGTGGTATTGGGATGCTTCTTCACCCATTCCGCCGGCGCGTAGATGCAGCCCGCGTGGTAGTCGCCGCCGTAGACCTCCTTCATGCCCTTGGCGGTGCGGGTATCGACCGCCACCACCACATCGCCGTCGGCCTCGAGCTTGCTGATCACCGGGTCGAGATTGGAAATGGCGTCGATCGAGCCTTTCTTCATCGCCGCGACCGCGCCGGCGGAAGCGCCCACGCCGATCGCCGCGATGTCATCGGGCTTGAGGCCGTTTTTCACCAGCAGGTTCTGCACCGCCATGTGCGTGCTCGAGCCCGGCGCGGTGACGCCGACTTTCCAGCCTTTCATGTCTTTCGGCGATTGGTACTGCGCAGCCTTCGCCTTGCTCACCGCCAGCACGATGCCGTTGTAGCGGCCCTGCAGCGCAATGGCGACAATGGGCTGGCCCTTGGCCTGCATGTTGATGGTGTGCTCGTAGGCACCCGACACCACGTCGGCGCTGCCGCCGACCATTGCCTGCAGTGCTTTCGCGCCGCCCGGAAAATCGACGATCTCCACGTCGAGCCCTTCGGCCTTGAAAAAGCCCTTGCGCTCGGCGATGGTGAGCGGTAGATAATAAATCAGGCTCTTGCCGCCGACCGCGAGCGTGATTTTCTGTTTTTCGAGCGCCTGGGCGTGCGCGGTTGTCGAACCCAGCAACGCCGCAACCAGCAACGCCGCCGTTAAACGAGCGAATATCATTCTGATTCTCCTTGAACTGTCTTCGGAAGTCCGGTCTGTGCTGCCGGCCACGAAATCCTGATAATACCAAATCCCAGTAACTCGGCGTGCATCGGCGGCTTCATCTTGTTTTCGTAATGATTACCGACAATATCAGCAGGATACGCGATGGGCAAACCCCGGCCGGGATTCAGATGATCCCGCGCTGTTTCATATCCTGCTGCTCGGCATCGCTGTATCCGAGTTCCGTCATGACTTTGGCCGTATGCTCGCCAAGCCTGGGCCCCAGCCACTTGGTTTCACCCGGCGTCTCGGAAAGCTTGGGCACCACCGCCGGAATTTTCATCGGCTTGCCGTCGGGTAATCGCCACTGCTCTATCATCCTGCGCGCGGCGTAGTGCGGATCATTCAATATGTCTTCGGCATCGTAGACGCGGCCCGAGGGCACCTCCGCACGCTCCAGCGCATCGAGCACGGCATCGAGATCGTGCGTGCGCGTCCAGGCCTCGATCGCCCGGTCGAGTTCCGCGGTGCGCGGCACGCGGCCGGCGTTGGTGGCGAGCGATGCGTCGTTGGCGAGATCCTCGCGCCCGATCGCGCTCATCAGCCGCTTGAAAATGCTGTCGTTGTTGGCACCGATGATCACGTACTTGCCGTCGCGCGTGGGATAGGTGTTCGACGGCACGATGCCCGGCAATGCGTTGCCGGCGCGCTCGCGCTTGAAGCCCAGCACGTCGAATTCCGGCACCAGGCTTTCCATCATGTTGAACACCGCCTCGTAGAGCGCGACATCGACGTACTGCCCGCGCCCGCCGTTCACGTTGCGGTGATGCAGCGCCATCATCGCGCCGATCACGCCGTGCAACGCAGCCAGGGAATCGCCGATCGAGATGCCGAGCCGCACCGGCGGGCGGTCGGGGTAGCCGGTGACGTAGCGCATGCCGCCCATCGCTTCGCCGACCACGCCGAAGCCGGGGCGGTCGCGGTACGGGCCGTCCTGGCCGAAGCCCGACAGCCGCACCATGATGAGCTTGGGATTGATGGCCGAGAGCTGTTCCCAGCCTATGTTCCATTTCTCGAGCGCGCCGGGACGGAAATTCTCGATCACGATGTCGGCCTCGCGCGCGAGCCTGCGCACGATCTCCTGACCTTCGGGCACGCGCAGGTTCACCGTCACCGACTTCTTGTTGCGCGCCTGCACATACCACCACAACGAAGTGCCCTCGTACATCTTGCGCCACTGGCGGATCTGATCGCCGCCCTCGGGCGCCTCGATCTTGATCACCTCGGCGCCGAATTCGGCGAGCATGCGCGCGCAGAACGGCCCGGCGATCAGCGTGCCGAGTTCGATGACCTTGATGCCCTGGAGCGGCAGTTGTTTATTGGCGGACATGGCGAAAACCGGATATCCAACGGCGAAATAGAGAAAACAGAGTATATTGAAATTCGTGCCGTTCAGACAGCCCGCAGCTTGACCCTGCGCTAGCAGCCTGTCGGACTTGACCCCATTCACCGGAACGCGTAGCGTGAATGGATCGCTGTTAATCGTTGCTTGGGCGACAGGCTGCTTAATAAAGAAGCTTTACGTGTCGAAACCCTATGCTGACCTGATCTAACGTCACTTGCATGGCGTCCTTTTCGCTTCGTTGTTTGGTTTTTTTTCATTTCAGGAGTTTGTCGAACCCAAGTCCGACAAACTCCTGGACGGCAAGTTATAACCACCGCCTCCGATCCGGATCATCCGCAATGGCCAAACGCTCCTTGTTTTCGATTCTGTCCAAACAGCCGTGGTGGGTGTCGCTCGTCGTCGCCGCGGTTCTGTTCGCGATCTCCTATCAATTCCTGCCGCAGTTCGCGCCCTTTGTCGCGCTGCCGTTCGTCGGTGTCGCCGTCTACGTCGCCTGGAAACAATTGCGCGGCAGATCGCCGGCCGATGTCGGAGAGCGCCTCGCCGCGCTGCGCGAAATGCCATGGGAGAAATTCAGAGCTATCGTCAGCGCAGCCTATCGCCGGCAGGGCTATGCGGTCGAGGCATCGGCAAGCGGCGCATTCGACTTCACGCTGCGCAAAAACGGCAAGATCACGCTGGTGCAATGCCGGCGCTGGAAAGTGAATCAGGTCGGCGTCGGGCCGGTGCGCGAACTCTACGCGGCCATGTCCGGACACGAAGCCTTCAACTGCGTGTGCATCGGCACCGGGGAGTTTTCCGCCAACGCCCGCGAGTTCGCTGCGGGCAAGCCGATCACGCTGCTGTCCGGCACCGCGCTGGCGGAACTGGTCGGCCCCATCGGATAAAACGAAGCGCAGTCAAACCGTTCCCTCGAAAATCTGTGCGGGTTTCCACTTTCGTTGAAACCCTTTCATATCAAAACGGAAGACCTTGCCGCATTTTTTTGTGCTGATTCCCCTACCTAACCGGCCGAATCCAAAGCAAGCCGCCTAATCTTCCAGTACCTCGCCGACCAACTCTCGAATCTTAGTCCTCGCCTCCGCAAGCACACGCCGCCCCTTGTCAGTGGCCCTGTAATACCTGCGCAGCTTGCCGCCCACTATTTCTTCGTAAGAACGCAGATAACCGGATTTCTCAAGGCCGTGCAGAATCGGATACAAAGTACCCGGACTCATCGCATATCCGTGACGGCGCAGCTCTTCGATCATCTCTAGGCCAAAGACGGGCTCTTCGACCGCGTGATGCAGAATATGCACGCGCACAAATGCAAGAAATACGTCGCGAACAATTGTATTGCCCATCGTTATCGAATGTCGATATAATGATTTCCGTGCCGCACGAGGCATAGACGAACGATCAGTATATCGCGCTGGGTTACGGCTGTTGACTGCAAATACCGAAAATTTCAAGTCACATTATGCAATTAGACTCCTCTCAAAACGCGGTGCCCCGCGCTCCGCTGTTCAGCATACTCTGGACGTTTCTGAAGCTCGGCTGCACCTCGTTCGGGGGGCCGATCGCTCACATAGGGTATTTCCGGCACGAGTTCGTCGAGAAACGAAAATGGCTTGATGACAACTCCTACGCCGACCTCGTTGCCCTGTGCAACTTCCTGCCCGGGCCGGCCAGCAGCCAGGTCGGTATCGCACTCGGCATATCGCGGGGAGGGCTGCCGGGCGGTTTTGCCGCATGGCTGGGCTTCACGATGCCGTCTGCCTTGGCATTGATCGCCTTCGCATACGGTTTTACGGCTTTCGGCGTCTCCGCCGACGCCGGCTGGTTGCACGGACTTAAGATCGTGGCCGTGGCGGTCATCGCCCAGGCGATTTGGGGCATGGGCAAGTCGCTCTGTCCCGACAGGTTTCGGGCAACACTCGCCATCGCGGCCACCTTGATTGTATTCCTGTGGCCGACGGCTTGGGGGCAGATACTCGCGATCTTGATTGGAGGATTGGCAGGCTGGCATTACCTTGAACCCGTCTTACTGCATCGCCCTGAGAATGCAAGGTTTCCGGTTTCCAAGCAAGCGGCCGCGGTGTCGTGGATTCTGTTTTGGGGTTTGCTGCTGGCACTGCCTGCGCTCGCATACGCCATAAATGACCATGCGCTCGCAATCTTCGACAGCTTCTACCGGACCGGGTCGCTGGTCTTCGGTGGAGGACACGTCGTGCTACCTCTGTTGCGCAACGAAGTCGTTCCCCCAGGCTGGGTA
Organism: Burkholderiales bacterium; assembly: GCA_019746155.1. Classification (GTDB taxonomy): domain Bacteria; phylum Pseudomonadota; class Gammaproteobacteria; order Burkholderiales; family SG8-41; genus CAKKQX01. The sequence goes on along the minus strand of JAIESJ010000150.1, from coordinate 1,037 downwards.
AACGATGATGTGTTCCTGGCGGGTTACGGCGCGGCTCAGGCGGTACCGGGGCCGCTGTTTACCTTTGCTGCGTACTTGGGCACCGTTAACGCTCTGGAGCCTAATGGCTTCGCCGGCGGTCTGCTTGCCCTTGTTGCGATCTTCCTGCCGTCATTCCTTATCGTAGTCGGCGCACTGCCCTATTGGGAATCGTTGCGCCGGAAGACGCAAGTTCAATCTGCTCTACGTGGTATTAATGCGGCTGTCGTTGGATTGCTGCTTGCCGCACTCTATGATCCCGTATGGACTTCATCGATAAGAAACACCGGGGATATGGCGTTGGCGCTGGTTGCCTTCGGGTTACTGATGTATTGGAAATTATCCCCGCTCTATGTTGTGGTGATCACGGCAATAGGCGGTGCGGCCCTGGCCGCTTTGCCGGGCTTAATTTGACATGAGAGTTCATGAGTCCCTGGGATCAATTGGGGTAAGGTTTGCGACCTCGAAGCGCACGCCGTTCAGCTCCTCGGGATAGCGCTGATTCACGGCATGAGACGCTGCGCATGTTCGCGGGCGCGTTCCATGCACAAGGTAACCAGCGCATTGATTTTGGGGTTGGTCGCCTCGATGCGCGCCTCTGCTGCGTCGATCAGCTCGAGCGGGGGCACCTCGCGGCGCTTGAGCAGCGCGACGGCCTCGGTTGCGGAAAGCCGGCACAGTTCGTTCATGCGTCAGTTACTCCGGAAATCCGGCGTGCGTTTCAACCAGTCGAGAAAGTCCGCATAGGCCGCCCGCGGCGCAAAACGTGGTGCGTAGCCGACATCCTGCACAATGCGCCCGATGTCCATCGGATGGCGGTCGCGGTCAATGTAGCCGATGTTCGGCGCCTCGCCTTGCATGGCAACCCGGTAGTGGATACGCCGATTTGAGCAGCACACCCCACTCGAGCACGTTCATGCCGACATGGCCGGCACCGCCTGTAACTAGGGCCTGTTAACACAACCGTAGAGCCTCGATGATGAGAGCAAAGCTGATGAACGCGAGGAATACGACATCCA